>DATDBD010000297.1:0-7170 GCA_036525015.1 Lysobacter sp. | reverse complement strand
GGCATGTACTCCTGGAAGCGCAGCGGCGTGTTCCACACGCCGACGACGATCGCCTCGCGTGCCTTGCCCTGGGCGATCAGCCGGGTCATCGCGCCGTCCACGTCCCAATCGATGCCGGTGTAGGACAGCGCCGGGTCGAACAGATTCTGGCCGTCGTGCATGTAGAGCACCGGATAACGGCGTCCCGGCACCTTGCCGTAGCTCGGCGGCAGCCAGATATCGACGTTGCGCGCGGGGACATGGAGCGAAGGCACGTCCTGATAACTGTCGACGCGGCCGGTCGCAGCGATCGGCGGCGCGTGCACCGCATAGGCCCAGGTCAGGAACGCCGGCAGCATGCGTGCCCAGCTGGCCTGGTTGTGCTCGCCGCCGTCGAGCGTGTACAGCGCCACATCGGCCCGCGTCGCATGTGCGGCATGGTCGGTGTTGATGCTGTAGCCCTTCTGGCGCAGGCCCTTCAGCCCTGTGCCCTCGGGTGCGGTGCCATCGGATGCCGTGGCTTCACCGACGTTCCAGCCGTCGATCAGGTCGCGGGTGTCGTCGAGCGCGTCGTTGATGCCGTCCCCGTCGCGGTCGTCGCGATCCTCGGCAGTGCCGACCGCAAAGAACCAACGCGCGCCGTTGCGCGGCTCGGTGGCGTCCACCATGCGCTGCGCCAGGCGCGTGCGCTGGACCGCATCGGCGTCGGTGCGATCGGCCGACAGCCAGAACGAAGGCGAGAACGCGCCGACGCGGCCGAACAGCTCCGGATACTGCCAGCCCAGGTTGAACGCATTGAGCGCACCCAGCGACCAGCCCAGCACGGCGCGCGCGTCGGGCGTGGTGCGCGTGCGGTAGCGCGTGTCGATCGCCGGAATCAGCGTGGTCGCCACCCATTGCGAATAGGCGTGGGCCTGCGTGCCGACCGGCCCGTACTTCGTCTGCGCCACGATGCTGTGTCCATCCTTGCGGTCGGACAGGCCGTAGGCGCCCATGCGGTCCTTCGGCATGTCGATCGCGACCACGATCGGGGGCCGGATCGTGCCCTGCGCCGTCAGTCGCGACAGCGTGTCGGCCAACGCCACAGCTTCGCGGTCCTGGCCGTCGTTGAGGTACAGGACGGGATAGCGGTCGCTGCCTCGCGCGTAGCCGGGCGGCAGATACACGGTGGCGTGCAAACCGTCCGGTGCGAACCCGGTCGCATCGAAATCCAGGGATTGCATGGTGAAAGCCGCCGCGGTCGTGTTGCTCGCGGGCGCCCCGGCCGTCGGCGGCGCTGCGTGCGCAAGATTGAAGAGCAGCGTGGCGGTCAGCAGCGGCAGAGCGAATCGGCGGACGCGGGTCATGCGGTTTCCTGTCGTGTTGGGCGCGGCTGTCGTTCGACGACGGGTCAGTCGACGACGGGTCAGTCGACGATGAAGACCACCGCGGTGCGCGCCGGCACGGTGAACCGGCCGTCACGCGGTTCGAATCGGGCCTGGCGTGCACGCGCGTCCACGCCGTCGCGGAGCACAGGGTGCAGCACGTAGGACTTTCCGGCCTGTGCCGGTAGTGATACCGACTGCGCGCTCGTGCCGACGTTGATGAGGTAGATCGCCTCGTGGTACTTGGCATCGGCCAGGCCCGCGCCGTCGAGATGGCCCACGACCAGCACCGGGTTCTGCGCCGGGCCGGCAGCGGGAAAGTCCAGGCGCTGGCGGATCTCCTGCGCGCTGCGCAGCCGGAACAACGGCGAGCTGGCGCGGATGGTCAGCCAGTCGCGGAAGCCGTCGCGCATGAAGGCGATTTCGCTTGGGGTCGGTTTGATCGACGCGTCCGCCAGGCGTGGCTTGATCAGGTCGTAGTCGGCGCCGTTGTCGGTGCGCGGCGGCGCGCCGGTGCCGAAATGGTTGTCCTGGTAGCTCCAGTCCAGCCGGGTGAACCAGTCGCCGGAATCGAAGCTGTTGCGGTCCATCGACTTGGAGCGCAGCGTGTCGATGCCGGCATGGAAGTAGGCGATGCCCTGGCTCAACGCGGTGACGGCCGCGCCGAGCAGTTGTACGCGGGCACGATCCTCGCGGCGGGTATCGCCCGGCAGCTTGTAGGCGTTGAGGTCGAACAGCGTCTGGTTGTCGTGGTTCTCGACGTAGTTGACGACTTCAGAAGGCTGGCTGGCATAGCCTGCCGGCTGGCCGTGGTAGTCGATCGCCGACAGCGCGACGGTGCGACCGTCGAAGGTCGTCATCGTGTAGTCGCGCAGCGTGCCGGCCAGGCCCACGCGTACCAGGTCGGCGGCGCGCATCAGGTCGGCAGTCGGACGGTGCGGGTCGGCTCCGGCATTGGGCGCGTACACCAGGCCGTTGAGCCAGCCCTGCTCGGCGACCAGCGCGCTGCCGTGATCGCCAGGAGCGCCGCCGCGCAACGCATCGCGCGCGCGGTCGCTGAAGGTACCGATGCCGCTGCCGTTCAACGACCCCTGCGAGGCCTGCACGAAGCGCGCACCGTCGGCGACCTCGCCGAAGTTCCAGCCTTCGCCGATCAGTTGCACGTCGTGGCCCACGGCCGCATCCACGGCGCGGTCCAGCGCTTCCATGACTGCACGCGGCTGGTGTCCCATCAGATCGAAGCGGAACGAGTCGATGCCGTACTCGCGTGCCCACAGCACGACCGAGTCGATCATCAGCTTGCCCATCATCCGGTGCTCGGTGGCGGTGTTGTCGCAGCACGTCGAACGCTCGACTGCGCCGCGCGCATCCAGGCGGTGGTAGTAACCGGGCACGATGCGGTCCAGCACCGATAAGGGTTGCTGGCCGGAGGCGGTGGTGTGGTTGTGGACCACGTCCATGCCCACGCGCAGTCCGGCCTGGTGCAGGGCCATGACCATCTGCCGCAGCTCGACCACGCGACGCGCACCGTCGGCGGCGTCGCTGGCATAGCTGCCTTCGGGCGCGTTGAAGTGGAACGGCTCGTAGCCCCAATTGAAGCAATCGCGCGCAGCCACGGCCATCACCGCCGCCTGCTGCGCTTCGCTGTCCGGTTCGGCGTCGGGGACCTTCGGCACCACGCAGCCGGTTTCGGGCACGGTGGCCAGGTCGAACACCGGCAGCAGGTGCACGTCGGTCAGTCCGTTGCGCGCAAGCGCGCGCAGGTGGCGCATGCCGGCCGAGTCGGTTTCGGTGAACGCCAGATACTTGCCGCGGTTGCGCGCGCTGACGGTGGTGTCGTCGCGCGAGAAGTCGCGAACGTGCAGCTCGTAGATGACCATGTCGGTCGCGGCGCGGACCTTGTCCGGCGCGCGGTCGGCGTCCCAGCCGGCCGGCTTCAGGGCGCCGTCTGACAGGTTGCCGATGAAGCTGCGTTTTGAATCGGTGGTGAGGCTGACGGAATACGGGTCGGTCACCAGGTTGCGCACGACGCCTACGCCGTCCACGTGCACATCGACCAGGTAGGTGTAGTAGCCGCCGGACGAGTCGCGCGGCAACGCGGCCGACCACGCGCCGGTCGCGTCATCGCGCTGCATCAAAACGCGTGCGCTCGCTCGGCTGTCGCCCTGGTCGTAGAGGCAGACCGACACGTCCTGCGCGGTCGGTGCCCACAGGCGGAAGGCCGTGCCCGATGGCGACACGGTCACGCCGAGATCGTCCAGCTTTCCGGCCGGCGAGTACAGATCGTCCAGCATGCCGGGCAGCTGCACGGAGGCAGCGTCGAGCACATGACCGGTGTCGTCCTCGCGTACCAGCAGCAACTGGCCGGTGAGCAGCGGGGGTAGGCGTGCGAGGTCGCGTTCGCGCAACGACAGCACGGCGCCGGGCGCGACGAAGCGGAAGCGCTCGGCGAGCGCCGTCGGCACCGCGTTGGCATGCGGTTGCAGCACGAGCGCGCCGTCCGCACCGGCGACCGACTTGCCCGGCGCGGCGACGATCTGCCCGTCGGCCGAGTGATAGAGGCGGTAGCGGCCCTGTTGCGGCGCCTGCGGCCATTGCAGGAGTTGGTGGTTGAGCCAATAGGCGCGTGCGTCCCGGCGTGAGGCGTCGCCGCCTTCAGCGGCAGGTGCGGGTTTCAGCACCGTCTGGAATCCGGCGTCGCATGCGTCCAGGTTCTGAACCCCGGCATGCACCGCCAGCGGGACGGTCCACGACACCGCAGCGAGCAGCGCGATGCGCCGCAGTGATTCGGTCGGGCTGAACTTGGTCACAGGCATGAACTGGACACTATCGTTCGCCCGTTGCGCCGTCAGTCCAGCCGAGCGTAGAACACCGAATGAGCCGGCAACTGCAGCACGCCATTCACGATCCCGCCCGACAGCAGACCGTGGTCGGTCAACGCGGTCATGCCGGCAAGGTCCTGCGGCGGAGTCCACTGCACCGGCGAGGCCGACAGGTTGTACACCACCAGCAGCGTTTCCTCGCCGTGGCCGCGGACGAAAGCCAGCACCGGCTCGGGCGCATCGAGGAAGCGGATATCGCCCAGCACCAGCGCCGGATGCGCCTTGCGCCAGCGCAGCAGGTGGCGAACGCCGTTGAGCACCGAATCCGGCTGCGCTTCCTGCACGTGCACACTGCGCTCGCTGTGGGCTTGGGCGACCGGCAGCCACGGCGCGCCGGTGCTGAAGCCCGACTGGGCATCGCCGTTCCACGGCATCGGCGTGCGGCAACCGTCGCGACCCTTGAAGTTCGGCCAGAACGCGATGCCGTAGGGATCCTGCAGCGATTCGAACGGTACCTCGGCTTCGGGCAGGCCCAGTTCCTCGCCCTGGTACAGGCACACCGAACCGCGTAGCGAGCACACCAGCGCGACCAGCTGTTTGGCGAGGTCGTCCGAATGCGTATCGCCGCCCCAGCGCGTCACCGCACGCTGCACGTCGTGGTTGGAGATCGCCCAGCACGGCCAGCCGGCGGTCATCTTCGCTTCCAGGTTCTCGACGGTGCCGCGGATATAGGCCGCACTGCGATCGTCGGTCAGCAGCTCGAAGCTGTAGCCCATGTGCAGGCGCCGGTCGTTGACATACTCGGCCATCGTCGCCAGCGAATCCTCCGAGGAGATCTCGCCGAGCGTGGTGGCGTCGGGGTAGCGGTCGAGCAGCGCGCGCAGGTCCTCCAGGAACGTCAGGTTCTCGGGCTGCGTGTTGTTGTGGTGGTGGTACTGGAACGCGTAAGGATTGTCCGGGCTGAAGCCACGGCCGGTGCGCAGTTCCGCCGGTTTGGGCGGGTTGTCGCGCAGCTGCGCGTCGTGGAAGCAGAAATTGATCGCATCCAGGCGCAGGCCGTCGACGCCACGGTTGAGCCAGAACTTCACGTTGTCCAGCGTCGCCTCGCGTACCGCCGGATTGTGGAAGTTGAGGTCCGGCTGCGAGGCCAGGAAGTTGTGCAGGAAGTACTGGCGGCGGCGCGGTTCCCACTGCCAGGCCACGCCGCCGAAGATCGACAGCCAGTTGTTGGGCGGCGTGCCGTCCTCGCGCGCGTCCGCCCACACGTACCAGTCCGCCTTCGGGTTGTCGCGGCTTTCGCGGCTTTCCTTGAACCAGGCGTGCTCGATCGAGGTGTGGCTGAGCACCTGGTCGATCATCACGCGGATGCCCAGCGAATGCGCCTTGGCCAGCAGGCGGTCGAAATCGTCCAGGGTGCCGAACAGCGGATCGACGTCGCGGTAGTCGGCGATGTCGTAGCCGAAGTCGGCCATCGGCGACTTGAAGAACGGCGAGATCCAGATCGCGTCCACGCCGAGGCTGGCGACGTAGTCGAGCCTGGCGATGATGCCCGGCAGGTCGCCGACACCGTCGCCATTGGTATCCAGGAAGCTGCGCGGATAGATCTGGTAGATCACCGCACCACGCCACCACCGTGCCATCGTCATCCTTCCTGCGCCCCACAGTCATGTGGCCGCCGCTCCGGCGCGCCACTGGGGCGCCACTATTCCATGCCTTGCCGCCTCCGGCATTGGCCTTCCGGGGCGGTTGGCCATGAATACGTATGCAGCCGAAATTGTGCGGCTGCACCGCCCACTAACATGACAGCTCGTCGCAGGGGTGGGGCTATGCATTGGAGTCAAGCCGCGCGGCCGACGTGCATGCCCGACAGCGTGCGGGGTGGCGTCGGGCCGGCAGGTTCAATCACACGTTCATTGCCGCGTTCCATTGCAGGCTCGTGTTCAGCCCTGGCCGTTGCCATGGCGTGCGCGCTGGCATGCGCTTCGGCCTCCGGCTCCACGCCCGCGGCCGCTGCGCAATCCTCGCAATGGCGACAGTCGCTGGAGTGGCGCGGCCAGACCGCCAGCGTCGAACCGCAGCGCGGTGGCGGCTACCTGTTGCATCACGCCACCGGCGATCGTCGTATCGCAGCGCAGCCGATGGCCAGCGACACGGCCAGTGCGTTGTTCGACGGCCTGTTCGCGCTGGCCCAGGCGGAACTGGACGCGGCCAAGGTCGCCTCGATCACCGACGGCTCATTCGAGCGCGGCCAACCGATGGCGTGCCCCTGCTTCGAGACCGGCGAGAAATGGCGCTATGTCTGGACGCGTGACGTGTCTTTCGCCACCGAGCTGGCGCTGGCGAGGCTGGAACCCGAACGCGCCCGCGCGTCGCTGCGCTTCAAGCTGTCCGGCGCGCGTGTGGGTGCGCCGACCGATGCACGCTTCGTCGCGCAGGACACCGGTTCCGGCGGCAGTTGGCCGATCAGCAGCGACCGCGTGGTCTGGTTCCTGGCTGCGCAGCATTTGATTGATGGGAACGACGAAGACAGCCGCCGTTTCGCCGACGAGGTCTGGCAGGCGCTCAACGACACGCTGGCGCAAGACCGCCGCTACGTCTTCGACGAGGGCATGGGCCTGTATCGCGGCGAGACTTCGTTCCTCGACTGGCGCGAGCAGTCGTACCCGCGCTGGACCGCTAACGACGTCGGCTTCATCGCGCAGTCCTTTGCGCTATCCACCAACGTATTGCAGTACCGCGCGCTACGCATGGGCGAGCGGCTGGCCCGCGAGCACGGCGACGCACGCGCGCAGCAGTACGCCAGCCAGGCACAGGCGCTGGCTACCGCGATCGAGCGCGGGTTCTGGCGCGAGGATCGCGGCCTGTACATGAGCTACATCGGCACGGCCGCGCATCCGGTGCCGTTCGAGGCCTACGACCTGCTGGGCCTGTCGCTGCTGGTCGATAGCGGCATCGCGCCTGCGGACCGAGCCCTGCGCGCCTTGTCGCGCTATCCGGTGCTGGAC
>DATDBD010000296.1:0-7068 GCA_036525015.1 Lysobacter sp. | reverse complement strand
TGATGGCGGCCAGGTAGCCGGCCGGCAGGTTCAGATCGAGGATGCGCAGGGCGCCGGAAACTTCGTCGAGCAGGCGCGGCACTTCGACCAGTTCGGCGTGGTCCCAGCTGGTTTCCACGAAGGCGACGAAGGACTGGCGGGCATCGCCGAAGTTGGCGATGGCTTCGCGCACGACCACGTCGAGCACCTTGCGCGACTCGCTGGCCAGCAGGTCCTCGTCGGCCTTGTCGTCAGGCAGTCCGAGGCGGCTGACCTGGTCGTCGAGCGAGGCATCGACGTACAGCAGCGCGCCGGCGACGTCGAGCAGTGCGCCCTCGTCGGCAGGACGGTCGCCGCTGACGATCTCGCGCATCGCATCGCGTTGTTGCAGCACGACGTTGCGTGCCACGCCCAGACCCATCATGCCCAGCGTATCGCCGACGCGGCCGAGCGCCTCGACCTGCGGCTGCAGGTCGGCGACATCGGTCTGGCCGGTGCGCAGGTGCAGGTCGAGCGTGTCCTTGACCCGCAACAGGTCTTCCTTGATCGCCGCCGACACCGTGTCGAGCAACGCACGGTTGCGACCGCTCAGGCTGCCGCGGGCGTGCTCCAGTTCCGATTCGCTGGGCAGGTGCGCGTCGAGCTCGAAGGTCTCGCGCAGGTGGTCCAGGGCCGGATGGCGGCCGTCGCTGTGGGCGACGTGGTACAGCAACTGACGGGTCGGCTCCGCGGCGGGTTCGCTGCGCGGGGCGCTGAAGTCGTTATCGGACAGGATCTGGCGGGCTTCGCGCTCGACGCCGGCGAAGGCCTGGCGCAGCGAACGCGTCGGCGACAGCGCGCCATCGCGCAGTGCGCCGGCAACCGACGAGGCCACCCACAACATGCGACGCACCGGCTCGAACACGACGTCGCCGAGCAGGCCGTCGATCGCATTGGCCAGGCGCGCCGGATCGATCGGCGTGCTGTCCTCGGGCCACGCGGTGAGTGCTTCGCGCAACGCCGCCAAATGCGGCGCCGCCGAGTTGCGTACCGCCTTGGGCGAGGTGGTCGCCGGAACCGGCAGATCCTGCGGCAGCGGCCGGTCGAGATCGGGCGAGAACAGCACGCTTTCGTTGAGGCCAGGCTCGCCGCGCGCGGCGCGCAGTTCGTTGAGCAGCGGCAGCAACACGATCGGGATGTCGCGATGGCCGCCCTGCAGGCGTTCCAGGTAATCAGGCAGAAGCACCACGCCGCGCATCAGCGCCGAACAGGCGTCGTCGCGGTCGGCGACCTGACCCAGCTGCAACGCCAGCGACAGGCGCTCCATCTCCTCGGCGACCATCGCCGGGGCGTACAGCTCGACCATGCGCAGCGTGCCGTGCACCTGGTGCAGGTGGCTGGCGCAGGCGCGCATGCGGCTGGTGTCGCCCGGATTCTCGGCGTAGGTCTCGATCTCCTGCCGCGCCTGGCGCAGGGTCTCGTCCAGTTCCGGCTTGATCCAGCCGAGCGTGGTCGTGTCGATCGCGTCGCGCATCACCGTCATCGTAGGCCCCGCATGTCATCGGGGCCGCGTCGGTGGTGCCGGCCGGTCAGGAAGCTGTTCATCCGCGGTGCTATCCCGTCCTCAGGCCGGCAGCTTGAAGTCGGCGACCGAGCGACGCAGGTCGGCGGCCAGCTGTGCCAGGTTTCCAATCGATGCCGCGGTCTGGTTGGCGCCTTGCGACGTCTGCGCGGTAATCGACTGGATCGTGTTCATCGTCGCGGTGATGTTCGTTGCCGCGCTGGACTGCTGCTGCGCCGCGCTGGAGATGCCCTGAATAAGGTTGGACAGGTCCGACGACACCTTTTCGATCTCGCCCAGCGCGGTACCCGCGTCCTCGGCCAGTCGTGCACCGGCGACCACTTCCGAGGTCGTCTGCTCCATGGAGCTGACCGCTTCGTTGGTGTCGGACTGAATCGTCTGCACCAGCGTTTCGATTCGCTTGGTCGCGTTCGATGCGCGTTCTGCGAGTCGCTGCACTTCGTCGGCCACGACCGCGAAGCCGCGACCTGCTTCACCCGCCGAGGCTGCCTGGATGGCCGCGTTCAGCGCCAGGATGTTGGTCTGTTCCGAGATGTCGTTGATCAGTTCCACGATCGAGCCGATTTCCTGGGAGCTTTCGCCCAGTCGCTTGATTCGCTTGGAGGTTTCCTGGATCTGGTCGCGGATGCTGTCCATGCCGGCGATCGTCTGGCGCACCACGCCCGCGCCCTTGGTCGCGATCTGCACCGAGCGCTGCGCCACGTCCGCCGATTCGGCCGAGTTGCGCGACACCTGGTTGATGCTCGCCGCGATTTCGCTGATGCGGTCGGAGGCGGAGTTGATTTCCTGCGCCTGGTGCTCGGCGGCCTCGGCCAGGTGCATGGCGGTGGCCTGCGTCTCCTGGGCGCTGGATGCCACCTGCACCGAGGTGTCGGTGATCGTCTGCACCAGGCTGCGCAGCTGTTCGACGGCGAAGTTGATCGAGTCGGCGATCGCGCCGGTCATGTCCTCGGTGACCGTCGCCTTCACCGTCAGGTCGCCTTCTGCGAGCGAACCCATTTCGTCCAGCAGGCGCATGATCGCCTCCTGGTTGCGGTCGTTGAGTTCCTTGGTGCTTTCGTAGCGCTTCTTCTGCGCGCTGTTGAGCGAGATCAGCAAGCCGGCGATGGCGATCAGCGCGAAGAAGCCCGACAGGATCGACAGCCAGATGTTGCCCATAAGGCTGGTGTCCTTCAGCGAGCCGAAGGCGGTGAAGGCGCGGAACAGGCTCTGGCTGTCGGTCAGCAGCTTGTTGGAGCCGGTGGTGATCGAGGCGGCCGCCGACTGCGCGCGGAACAGGTTCTGCGAGCTGGACAGGATGGCGTCGAGGTCCTTCTTCATGTCCAGCCACAGCGTTTCGGCCTGGCCGAGCGCGGCCAGCGCGCTGCTGTTGCCGAGCGGCGTCACGCCGAAGGCGGCGTCGCCCTTGCGCAGGCCGACCAGCACATTGCCGAACACCGCTGCGTCGCGACCCAGCGCTTCACCGGCCAGCGCGGCGCCGCTGCCGCCGGCGCGGATTTCAGTGATGCGGCGGGCCATCGTTCCCGAGAGCACGACCTGGCGCAGGGCGATGTAGACCTGCGAGGACGGCGAGCCGGAGGCCGACATCGCGCGCACCAGCTCGTCCAGGCGCGCCTGCATCTGCGGCACGCGGCTGGCGAAGCTGTCGGCCTTGCCGGCCAGGCCCAACACCGCCTGTTCGCTGGCGATCACCTGGTCGGCGCTCTGGCCCAGCGTGCTCCAGGTGGAGGACACGGTCTCGATCGGACCCGACACGCCGGCGGTGGTGCCGAAGTTCTTGTTGAGCTGGGAGACGTTGTTGTCGATCTCGCCCTTGGTGGACTTGAACGTCTCGAACATCTTGGCGTCGCCGCCGACCGCCTCCTGGCCCTGCACCGCCAGCTGCTGCGAGAGCACGCGCAAGTCCGAGGCCGCCGAACTGGCGCCGCCTAGTCGTGCCGCTTTCCAGGTCGCGTAGCCTGTATTCAGACCGAAGACGAGCACCGACAAGCCCAGCACGACCAGCCAGGTATTAACGCCGACGTTACGGCCCTTGCCGGCCACGGAATCCATCACAGTGCTCATGGTTCAGCCTCGAATGTATTGCTGCTTTTTTGCGGCAGACGTATTGGTTGACGGCTAGGCCGCGGCTTGTCGGAATTCGGGTGTGCGGGCCAGCCGTTCCAGGCTGAAAATCCCCCACGGATGGTCGCCCAGGCGATAGGCCCGGTCGATGAAATGGGCGTAGCGTCCGTCGACGAGCTGGGCCGCCTGGGCCTCCTCGTCGTTGAGTTGCTGTTGTTCGTTGAAGCTGCGCTGGCCGTAGAGCTCGTCGATCAGCACCGCCACGTCGCCACCAGGCTGGCGCACCAGCAAGATGCGCTGGCCTTCGTGCAGAACCGTGCGCTCGCCTTCCAGGAACTGCTTGAGGTCGACGATCGGCAGCAGGTTGCCGCGCACGTTGGCCACGCCCAGCATCCACGGCTGCGCGCCGGGGACGGGGGTGATCTGCGGGATCGGCAGGATTTCCAGGACTTCACCGAACCCCGACGCCAGGCGGCGGGACCCGATGCGGTAGCCGACGCCGCGCCATAGGCCGGGCGCGTCGAGCTGTTCTGGCAGGCCCGCTACGTGCGCCAGGCTGCGGCGCTCGTAGTCGGCCAGTACGTCGAAGGGCGACAGGGCGGCGTGCTTGCTCATCGCGGGCTCAGACACCGATCAGGTCGTTGATCCGGGCGATCAGCTCGTCCTCGCGCGGCGGCTTGACGATGTAGTCCTTGGCCCCCTGACGCATGCCCCAGGCCTTGTCGGTGTCCATGCCCTTGGTGCTGACGATCAGCACCGGAATCGCCTTGGTGTCGACATCGCGCGACAGCGCGCGGGTCGCCTGGAAGCCGTTCATGCCCGGCAGCACGACGTCCATCAGCACCAGGTCAGGGCGCTCGCGCCGGCAAACCTCGATGCCGTCCTCGGCGCTGCCCGAGGCCAGCACCTGGTGGCCGTTGCGCTCGAGCAACTGAGTGAGAACCGCCGTGTCGGTCGGCGAGTCCTCGATAAGAAGAATTCGTGCCATGGCTGCCTTACCCCCCGGTCAGGCGTTGTTGACGTGCTTTCGGATGGCGTCGAGGAGTTCCTCGCGCGTAAATGGCTTGGTGAGGTATTGCTCGGACCCGACGATACGTCCTCGCGCCTTGTCGAACAGCCCATCCTTGGACGACAGCATGATGACCGGCGTGGCCTTGAACAACTGGTTGTTCTTGATCAGGGCGCAGGTCTGATAGCCGTCCAACCGCGGCATCATGATGTCCACGAAGATGATCTGTGGCTGCTGGTCGGCGATCTTCGCCAACGCCTCGAACCCGTCGGTAGCCGTGACTACCTCGCAGCCCTCGCGCTTCAGCAACGTTTCGGCGGTTCGACGGATGGTCTTCGAATCATCGATGACCATGACCTTCAGACCGTCGAGGCTGCCGCTTCTGACCTCTTCAAGCATTCGTATTCCCCCGTGCGGTAGTGCGCTTGGGCACACCGCGAAAGTGACTTTATTCCAACCCGCGTATGGGCTGTCAAGCGACAAATTTCGGCGAGACCGGCTGAATGCGTGGAAAAAACGCAAGTCGGCCGGCTTTGACCAGCATGACCCGGGGGCGACCACCCCGACCAGACGCAGGCCGCCGATCCGGGTCCCCGGTCACTTTCCTGACAGGGCGAAGGTGGCTGCACCCCCGAGGCCGTCTCCCGGTCCGGCAGCGCTGCTACCATCGCCACACTACCCTGCCCGCCATCCCCATGCCGCTCGACATCATCGTCGTGATGGACCCGATCGGGTCGATCAAGATCGCCAAGGACTCGACCTTCGCCATGCTGCTGGAAGCGCAGCGACGCGGCCACCGGCTCCATTACGTGCAACCCGGCGGGCTGACCATACGCGACGGTGTGGCGCAGGCGCGGGTCGCCCCGCTGCGGGTGAAGGACGACAAGGCGGGCTGGTTCGAACTGGGCGACTGGTCGACCCTGCGCTTCGGTCCGGGCCAGGTCGTGCTGATGCGCAAGGACCCGCCGGTCGACCCGGCCTACGTCCACGACACGCAGATCCTCAGCCTGGCGCAGTCCGCGGGGGCGCTGATCGTCAACGATCCGCGCGGCCTGCGCGACATGAACGAGAAGCTGACGGCGCTGGAATTCCCGCAGTGCTGTCCGCCCACGTTGGTAAGCCGGCATGCGGGAGAGCTGAAGGCCTTCATCGCCGAACATGCCGACGCCGTGTTGAAGACGCTCGATGGCATGGGTGGGCGCTCGATCTTCCGCGCGCGCGCCGGCGACCCCAACACCAACGTGATCCTGGAAACGCTGACCGAAAACGGCCGTCACCTGGCGATGGCGCAGCGCTTCATTCCCGAGATCACGCAGGGCGACAAGCGCATCCTGCTGGTCGATGGCGTGGCGGTGGACTACTGCCTGGCGCGCATTCCGCAAGGCGACGAATTCCGCGGCAATCTTGCTGCCGGCGGCCGCGGCGAAGGCCGCCCGCTGAGCGAGCGCGACCGCTGGATCGCGGCGCAGGTCGGCCCTGAAATGAAGCGGCGCGGCATGCTGTTCGTCGGCCTGGACGTGATCGGCGATTACCTGACCGAAGTCAACGTCACCAGCCCGACGTGCATCCGCGAACTGGATGCGCAGTACGGCATCAACATCGCCGCGACCTTGTTCGAGGCGATCGAATCGCGGGTTGCGGTCGCCGCATGAGTGCAGTGGCTATCGACGCGGTGGCAACGCCCGCACCGCAAGGCGTCGGTGAGGACGGTCGCGTCAGCGCGACGTTCGTGCTGTCGTTGCTGGCGCACGGCATGTTGCTGCTCGGCGTCGGCTGGACGCTGGAAAACGCCGCGCCGGTGATGCCGACGCTGGACGTGATCCTGACCCAGACCACCTCCGCACTCACGCCGAAACAGGCCGACTTTCTCGCCCAGGCCAACAACCAGGGCGGCGGCGAGCACGACAAGAGCACACGTCCGCGCGAAGCACAGTCCGGACCGCTGCCGCAGGCCGCTTCCGGCATCGCGCCGCGGCAGTTGCGCGCGCAGTCACCCGCGCCGCAACCGGCGCCGCAGACGCGCGTAGCCACCAGCATCCGGGGCGAGACGACCACGCCCACGCCACGCGCTACGCCGACGCCAAGCGAGCGGCCGCTGCCGCAGGGACAGGAGAAGATCGAGCGCGACGTGGAGATGGCGCGCCTGGCCGCCGAGATCCATCTGCGTTCGGAGCGTTATGCCAAGCGTCCGTCGCGCAAGTTCGTCTCGGCCAGCACGCAGGAATACGCGTGGGCCGGCTATTTGCGCGACTGGGTCGACCGCGTCGAGCGCGTGGGCAACCTCAACTATCCCGACGAGGCACGACGTCGTCGCCTCGCAGGCCAGGTGGTGATCAGCGTTGCGATCCGCCGCAACGGCGCGGTCGAGCGCGCCGACATCATCAAGTCCAGCGGCATCGCGCTACTGGACGCCTCCGCGCTGCGCATCGCCAAACTGGCCGAGCCCTACCCGCCG
>DATDBD010000295.1:0-4955 GCA_036525015.1 Lysobacter sp. | reverse complement strand
TACTTCGCGACCAAGACCGCCGGCGGCGTCGACGACGTCGACCTCAACTTCGCCGACTTCACCGCGCGCGTGAACTCCGACCTGGTCGGCAAGTTCGTCAACCTCGCCAGCCGCTGCGCCGGCTTCATCGAGAAGCGCTTCGACGGCGAACTGGCCGCACAGCTGCCCGACCCGGCGATGTACGCGCGCTTCGTCGCGCAACTGGCGCCGATCGCACAAGCCTACGAGCGCAACGAGGCTGCCACCGCGCTGCGCCTGACGATGGTCCTGGCGGACGAGGCCAACAAGTACATCGACGAGCACAAGCCGTGGGTCCTGGCCAAGCAGGAAGGCGCCGATGCGCAACTGCAGGCCGTGTGCACGCAGGGCCTGAACCTGTTCCGCGTGCTCAACGCCGCGCTCAAGCCGGTGCTGCCGCGCGTGGCCGAGCAGGCCGAAGCCTTCCTCGCCGCTCCGGTGACGGGCTGGAACGATCTGGCCAAGCCGCTGCAGGCCCATCGCATCGCCAGCTACACGCCGCTGTTCACCCGTATCGACACCAAGCAGATCGACACCATGATCGAATCCTCCAAGGAATCGCTGAAGCCCGCCGACACGACCGCGGCTCCTGCCGTCGTCCCGGCCGACAAGAGCGGCGCCGAACCGCCGGCTCCCGATGGGCATCCCGCAGCCGCCCACATCGGCATCGACGACTTCGCCAAGCTCGACCTGCGCGTGGGCAAGGTGCTGGCCTGCGAGTTCGTCGAGGGTTCGGACAAGCTGCTGCGCTTCGAACTCGACGCCGGCCCGCTGGGCAAGCGCCAGATCTTCTCCGGCATCCGCGCGTCCTACATCGAGCCCGAAAAGCTGGTCGGCCGCAGCGTGGTGTTCATCGCCAACCTGGCGCCGCGCAAAATGCGCTTCGGCATCAGCGAAGGCATGATCCTGTCGGCCGGCTTCGACGGCGGCACGCTGCATCTGCTCGATGCGGACAGCGGCGTGCAACCGGGCATGCCGGTCCGGTGACCGGATGACGTCGCTCCCGTGAACGCCGGAGTGACGAGCATGGCAAGTACGTGACCACCGACCTGACCGAACGCCTCGACCGCATCCTGCCGCAGACCCAATGCGGCCAATGCGGTTACGCCGGCTGCCGCCCTTATGCCGAGGCGATGGCGGCCGGCGAAGCCGACATCGATCGTTGCCCACCCGGCGGCGACGCCGGCGCGCGCGCGCTGGCGCGGGTGCTCGGCGTGCAGGCCAAGCCGTTCGATCGCTCGCGTGGCGAGCACAAGCCGGCGCAGGTCGCGTTGATCGTCGAGGCCGACTGCATCGGCTGCACCAAATGCATCCAGGCGTGCCCGGTCGACGCCATCATCGGCGGCGCAAAGCACATGCACACGGTCATCGAGCCGCTGTGCACCGGCTGCGAGCTATGCGTGCCCGCCTGTCCGGTCGACTGCATCGTGCTGGTGGCCCCGTAGGGCGGGCCCGCCGAGTTCCGGCAGGCGCGGAGGGCAGGCCTTGGCCCGCCACCGCAGCGGTCGCTGCACCGTTCGTCCTGAGCGTAAGCGCACAGAGCTGAAGACGAAGGATGGACGGGAGATGCTTTGCGAACGTTGCGGCGATACACCGCTGTTGACGCGGCCTGACCATTGGCGGGCCAAGGCCCGTCCTACGCTGCAGCCGCGGGCCGAGGTCTACTTCGACTGCGCGGGCTGGTCGGCTGCGCCTGCACAGGCCGAGCACACCCGCTCGACCTTGTAACCCTTGCCGCGCAGCTTCTCGATCACACCGTCCTCGCCCAGCAGGTGCAGCGCACCAACCACCACCATGGTGTCGCCCTTCTTCGCATCGAGCATCTTGCCGATCTGCGGAACCCAGGCGTCGTTGCGCTCGACATTGACCATGCGATAAGTCTGCGGCGTTTTCTCGCGCATCTCCTCGCGGGTCAGCCGGTCGAGCTTGGCAATGTCGCCGTCGCGCCAGGCCTGATGCAGATCGGTCAGCATGCCCGGCATGTCCTGCGGGCGATCGAGAAACTCGCGCAGCGAGCTGATCTGCTCGGGCATCGGCGAGGCGTCGAGCACCTGCAATTGCAGATCCATCGTCTCCAGGCCGCCGGTCGGCTTGTTGGTCGCCGCCGCCTGCTGCATCAGATGCTGGTCCAGGCCCTTGTCGGGGCTGAAGCCCAGCGACTGCGACACGCCGATCAGCAGCGACAGGTTGACGAACCACGGCTCGTATCCGTCGACCATTTCGATCGACGATCCGCTCATCGCCATCAGGCGCGACAGCTTCTCGCGCAGGTCGGCCGGCAGCACCTGGCTCAGCTTGCGATCATCGCCAAAACCCGCCACTTCCAGGAACTTCGCCTGCGTGGCCGGATCGGTCATCTGCTCCGGCGGCACCTCGAACACCACCTTGTCGACGGCGGTGAACGCGGTGTCGATGTCGCTCGACAGCGGATAGTCGTCGCCCTTGAGCAGATGGAACGAGCCAAGCAGGTACACGGCGTTGTCGCGATCGGAGACTTTCCACAGCAGCGGCACCGGCGGCGCCTTGGCGGCGGTCGCAACGGCCACCGGCGCGGACGGCGCAGCGCCTTCCTGTGTCACCGCCAGCGCCGCGGCCGACGACAGCGCAGCGACGACCAGTGCGGTCAGGCCCAGCTTCTTGAAGGGGAGCGACATCGCGGCCTCGGGAATTCGGATCATGGCGTGGAGTGGGAATAACTCTTTTCACCGGCGTTGACCGCCAGGTCGAGGCGGTTCTCCGGCGGCGGCAACGGGCATGTCGCGAACGACGTGAACGCGCATGGCGGGTTGTAGCTGTGGTTGAAGTCGAGCTTCACCCGACCCTGTGCATCGGGCAGGGCCGCATAGAGGAAGCGGCCGGCGCCGTAGCTGCCATGCCCGCTGGTGCGGTCGGCGAACACCAGGAACAACTGTTGGTCGCCTTCGTCGAGCGCTTCCAGGCGGAAGGTCTTGCCGTCGCGCTCGAATTCCACGACGCCCGGGTTCGGTACCTCGTCGGTGGTCCCGATGATGTTGGCGATGGCAATGGTCTTGCCCGGCGGGTGCGCGATGAAGCGGCCGTCGATCTTCCACTTCGCATCGAGCGGCCAGTAGTCGATGCCCTTGAAGCCCGTGCGGGTCGGCGCATCGTCATGCTTGACGCGCAATGCGTAACGGTCGCCGCGCTTGATCACCGTCGCGACGCCCTTGCCTTCGTCGAAGCCGAGCTTGCTCGGGCCGGCCGGATCGTCGTCGACCCGAAGCGTGGCGCTGCCGGTCAGCGGCGCGCCATCGATGGTGACCGCTGTGCCGCGTTCGGGCACGAAACGCACGTGGCCGCTCTTCATGTGCAGCAGGCCCAGGTGCGCCGGTCCCATCGCCAGGCGGATGCCGTTATCGGCGTCGCTGCCCAGGTAATGCGAGCCCGGATCGATCCAGTGCAGGCCGATCAGGCTTGTCCAACCCTCAGGTTGCGTCAGCTTGGACACGCGGTCGTCGCGCCACGCCTTCTGCTCGGCGGCGAACGCCGCCGCTCGGGCGGCCGCCTGTTCGGCCATCTTGCGATCCTCGGCGTCAGAAGTGGACTTGCCGCAAGCGGCAAGCGCGAACACCAGCGCCAATGCCGCCAGGCGAAGGGGCTGTGCCCGGGTAATCGATGCAACGGCTAATCGGATAGACATGCTTCAACGTCCCCGCAGGAACCAACGGTCGATATCGGCCAGGCTGAATCGCGCCCAGGTCGGACGTCCATGATTGCACTGGCCGGAGCGCTCGGTCACTTCCATTTCGCGCAGCAGGGCGTTCATTTCCGGCAAAGTGAGACGGCGGTTCGCCCGGACCGCGCCATGACAGGCCATCGTTGCCAGCAGTTCGTCGCGCGCCGCCGCCACCCGGCGGGATTCACCGTGCTCGCGCAGGTCGGCCAGCACGTCGCGCAGCAAGGCTTCGACGTCGCCGTGCGCCAACAGCGCCGGCACGCTGCGCAGGGCCAGCGACTGCGGGCCGCTGCGGGTGACTTCGAAACCCAGTTCGGCCAACGTCGCCGACTCGCGTTCGGCGACCTCGGCCTCGCGCTCGGACACGGCCAGCGTCGCCGGCACCAGCAGCGGTTGCATGCGCAGCCCCTCGCCGTCGTGGGCATTCTTGAGTTTCTCGTAGCCGATGCGCTCGTGCGCGGCATGCATGTCGACGACGATCAGGCCTTGCGCGCTTTCGGCCAGGATGTAGATGCCGTGCAGCTGCGCGACCGCGTAGCCGAGCGGCGGCAACGTGGCCTGTTCGCTTGCCGGCAATGGCGATGGCGATGGCGAGGGCGACATCGCAGTCGCAGGCGCGCCGTACAGCGCTGCATAGCCGGTGCGTGTTTCGGCGACCTGCATCGGCAGTGGCGACTGCGTCCGGTAGTCGGGGTACGCGGGAGAACCTTCGGCCCCGAAACGGGTCGGCGAAAGCGGGCTGCCCGGGGTTCCCTCCGTCACGCCCATCGGCACGCCCATCGCGACACCCGCGCGCGTGTCGGCCAACGCACCCTGCAGGGTGCGATAGACGAAATCGTGGATCAGCCGCGCGTCGCGGAAACGCACCTCGTGCTTGGCCGGATGCACGTTGACATCGACGCGGCGCGGATCGAGTTCGAGGAACAGCACGTACGCCGGCTGGCGACCATGGAACAGCACGTCGGCATAAGCCTGCTTGACCGCATGCGCTACGCTGCGGTCGCGCACCGCACGACCATTGACGTAGAAGTACTGCTGGTCGGCACTGGCCCGGTTGTAGGCCGGCTGTCCGATCCAGCCATGCAGGCGCAGGCCCTGCCCGGAGCCCGTCGAGTGGACCGCGCCGAAGTGATCCACATGCAACGCATTGCGGGCGAATTCCTCGCCCAGCGCTTCGTGCAGGCGCACGTCGGACAGCAGCTCGCCCTCGCCTTTCCAGCGCCGTGACGGCTTGCCGTTGTGC
>DATDBD010000294.1:0-3547 GCA_036525015.1 Lysobacter sp. | reverse complement strand
CCGGTCCAGGTCGGCGCGATCCGCGAAACGCGTACGCTCAATTCGAACTACGACGAGCTGCTGCCGTCGATGAACCTGGCGTGGAATGCGACCGACGACATCGTGCTGCGCCTGTCCGGCTCGCGCACGCTGACACGTCCGAATCCCAGCGACATGCTGCCGAACACGAACTTCAGCGATCCGTCGGCGCAGCAGGCCACGCCGGGCAACCCGGACCTTCAGCCGTACCTGTCGACCAACTTCGATATCGGTGGCGAGTGGTATACCGGCGCTGAAGGCTTCGTCGGGCTGACCTACTTCCGCAAGGACATCGAAGGCTTCACGGTCCTGGGCACACGCACGATTGCATTCAACGACCTGGGCATTCCGTTCTCGGACCTGAACCCGACTCAGCAGGCCGCGATCAACCAGCGCGGCGGCCCGGACGCGGCGACGGTGACGGTGCAGCAGCAGGTCAATGCCGATGGCACGCTCAAGATCCAGGGTTGGGAAGCGACCTGGGTGCAGCCGCTCGACGGCCTGGTCGAAGGCCTGGGCTTCATGGCCAACTACACCAACGTCAAGCAGACCTCGGAAGGCGAGGGCGTGCCGGCGGTGGCCGTGGGCGTGGCGCCGAACCTGTGGAACGCGACGACGTACTGGGAGAACGAGCGGTTCTCGGTGCGCCTGGCCTATACCTGGACCGACGAGATGATCGCCTCCGGCCTCAACGAGAACGGCATCCCATCCGCGCGGCGTTTCATCGATTCCCGCGGCCAGCTCGACCTGTCGGCCGCCTATACGCTGTCGCAGTTCCGGTCGGAACCGCAAATCACGCTGAACGTCATCAACATCACCAGCGAACCGCTGCGGCAGACGTTCGCCTACGACAACGCGGCCTACGAGTACTACCAGCCGGGCTACACGGTCCTGCTGGGCATTCGCGGCACGTTCTGATGCGGTCGAAAATGCAATGACAGGTGGCAACACCAGCGGCCCGTGCCGGTGCGCGATGCACCGGGCGGGCCGCGCCACATCGGCAGCCGCGTTGCTACACAATGCAGGCTGATCCAGTAACCCATTCCCGCCGGCGGTCCATGAACAGCAACTCGGAAATCCTCTCCGTCACGGAGAAAGTCGGCTACAGCCTTGGCGACCTGGCCGCCAACCTGATCTTCCAGACCTTCATTGCCTTCCTGGCATTCTTCTATACCGACGTGTACCGGATCCCGGCCGGCACCGCGGCGACGATCATCTTCCTCGGCGGCATGCTCGGCGCGTTCGTGTTCACGCCGATCATCGGCATCGCCGCCGATCGCACCAGCACGCGCTGGGGCAAGTTCCGGCCGTGGATATTCTGGACGGCGGTGCCGTTCGGCGTGCTCTCGCTGCTGGCCTTCAGCACGCCCGACCTGGATCCGCAGGGCAAGGTCGCGTACGCGATGGCGACCTACACGCTCCTGGTGATGGTCTATGCCGCCAACAACCTGCCGTATTCCGCCCTCAGCGGCGTGCTGACCGGCAGCATGGCGCAGCGCAACAGCCTGTCGTCGTACCGCTTCGTTGCGGTGATGATCGCGCAGTTCGTCATCCAGGTGCTGCTGCTGCCGCTGGTGCTGATCCTGGGCGAAGGCGACAAGGTGCGCGGTTTCCACAACACGATGGGGCTGTTCGCCATCGTCGGCACGGTGTTCTTCCTGATCACGTTCTTCACCACTCGCGAGCGCATCGTGCCCGCGCCGGAGCAGAAATCCAGCATCGGGCAGGACCTGGCCGACCTGGCCCGGAACAAGCCCTGGGTGGTGATGCTGGCCCTGACCATCCTGGTGTTCGTCACCCTCGCGCTCAAGGGTGGCATGTACATCTACTACTTCCAGTACTACCTCAGCGAGCCGCAACTGGCGTCGTTCCTGCAGGAAGTGGGCTTCAACCGCTTCATCGACGGGTTGAACGCGTTGCTGACGAGCGCGGGCCTGACCGAGTTCCAGTGGCCCAAAGATGCGCCAACGTCGGCCTTCAGCCTGTTCAATGCCGGTGGCATCGTCTTCATGATCATCGGCATCGGCTTTTCCAAACCGCTGGCCGACCGTTTCGGCAAGCGCGACGTGTTCGGCGGGGCGCTGCTCGTGTCGACGCTGTTCTTGTTGGCGTTCTACTTCTATTCCCCGCAGTCGATCTGGCTGGTGTTCGTCTCGCAGATCCTGCATGGCTTCTTCTACGGCATCACCATCCCGCTGCTGTGGGCAATGATCGCCGACGTGGCGGACTACTCGGAGTGGAAGAACAATCGCCGCGCCACTGCGATCATCTTCTCGGCGATGTTGTGCGGGCTGAAGATCGGCCTGAGCGTCGGTGGCGCGACGGTGGCGGGCCTGCTGGCGCACTACGGCTACGAGGCCGGTGCGGCGGCGCAGTCCGCGCAGACCGTCGACGGCATCCGGCTAGCGGTCAGCGTGTACTGCTCGGCGCCCTTCCTGCTGTGCGTGGTGCTGCTGTTCCTGTACGAGATCAACAAACCGATGGAGTCGCGCATCGAGCAGGAGCTGGGCGCGCGCCGGCTGCAAACCGCGTCCTGATCCCGGCGTCTTCCAGAAGGAGTCCCCATGTCCGAAGAATCCCCCGATCTCCAGGCGCTGGCGGACAGGGCGATCGCGCAGCCGCTGGTCACGCACATCTACACAGCCGACCCGTCTGCCCATGTGTTCGAGGGCAGGATCTACATCTATCCCTCCCACGACATCGAGGCCGGCATCCCGTTCAACGACAACGGCGACCACTTCGGCATGGAGGACTACCACGTGCTGCGCATGGACTCGCCCGATGGCGAGGCCGTGGATTGCGGCGTGGCGCTGCACGTGAAGGACGTGCCCTGGGCGCAACGGCAGATGTGGGCGCCGGATGCGGCATGCAGGGACGGCAAGTACTACCTGTACTTTCCGGCCAAGCGGGCCGATGGAATCTTCCAGATCGGCGTAGCCGTGGGCGAGGACCCTGCAGGTCCGTTCGCGCCCGAGCCCGAGGCCATCGCTGGCAGTTACTCCATCGATCCGGCCGTGTTCGGCGACGACGATGGCGAGCACTACATGGCCTTCGGCGGCATCTGGGGCGGACAACTGCAAAAGTACCGCGACAACATCTACGGCGAGGCCTTTGAGGAGCCCGCCGACGACGAGCCCGCCCTGGGCCCGCGGATCGCGCGGCTGAGCGCGGACATGAAGCAGTTCGCCGAAGCGCCCCGCGAGATCGTCATCGTCGACGAAGCCGGCCGGCCGCTATTCGCCGGAGACCATGCGCGCCGTTTCTTCGAGGCGCCATGGCTGCACAAGTACCAGGGCCGGTACTACCTGTCGTATTCGACGGGCAACACGCACCTGCTGTGCTGCGCCGTCGGCGACAGTCCCTATGGCCCCTTTACCTACCAGGGGACGATCCTGACGCCCGTGGTCGGCTGGACCACGCACCATTCGATCTGCGCGTTCGAAGGCAAGTGGTACCTGTTCTATCACGACTCGATTTTGTCCGGCGGCGTCACCCATCTGCGCTCGGTCAAGGTCAGCGAGTTGCATTA
>DATDBD010000293.1:0-5574 GCA_036525015.1 Lysobacter sp. | reverse complement strand
CTTCTTGATGATCTTGGTCTGGGCCGCACCACCGACGCGCGACACCGAGATGCCGGCGTTCACGGCCGGGCGGATGCCGGCGTTGAACAGGTCGGTCTCGAGGAAGATCTGGCCGTCGGTGATCGAGATCACGTTGGTCGGGACGAACGCGGAGACGTCGCCGGCCTGGGTCTCGATGATCGGCAGCGCTGTCAGCGAACCGGTCTTGCCCTTCACCTCACCGTTGGTGAACTTCTCGACGTACTCCTCGGACACGCGTGCGGCGCGCTCGAGCAGGCGGCTGTGCAGGTAGAACACGTCGCCCGGGTAGGCTTCGCGGCCCGGCGGGCGCTTGAGCAGCAGCGAGATCTGGCGGTAGGCCACGGCCTGCTTGGACAGGTCGTCGTACACGATCAGCGCGTCTTCGCCGCGGTCGAGGAAGTACTCGCCCATGGTGCAGCCGGAGTAGGCGCTGATGTACTGCATCGCGGCCGATTCCGAAGCGGTCGCGGCGACGACGATGGTATGGGCCAGGGCGCCGTTCTCTTCCAGCTTGCGCACGACGTTGGCGACGGACGAGGCCTTCTGGCCGATCGCCACGTACACGCACTTAATGCCGGTGCCCTTCTGGTTGATGATCGCGTCGATGGCCATCGCGGTCTTGCCGGTCTGGCGGTCGCCGATGATCAGCTCGCGCTGGCCGCGGCCGATCGGGATCATGGCATCGACCGACTTGTAGCCGGTCTGCACCGGCTGGTCGACCGACTTGCGCCAGATCACGCCCGGGGCGACGCGCTCCACCGGAGCGGTCAGCGACGCGGCGATCGGGCCCTTGCCGTCGATCGGCTCGCCCAGCGCGTTGACGACGCGGCCGAGCAGTTCCTTGCCGACCGGCACTTCGAGGATGCGGCCGGTGGTCTTGGCGACGTCGCCCTCGCGCAGGTGCGCGTAGTCACCCAGGACCACGGCGCCGACCGAGTCGCGCTCCAGGTTCAGCGCCAGCGCGAAGGTGTTGCCGGGCAGTTCGATCATTTCGCCCTGCATCGCGTCGGCCAGGCCGTAGATGCGCACGATGCCGTCGGCCACGTAGGTCACGGTGCCTTCGTTGCGCGCTTCGGCGGTCAGCTTGACCTTCTCGATGCGGGTCTTGATCAGTTCACTGATTTCGGACGGGTTGAGCTGGGTGGTTGCCATGGGTCGTTCCTAGATGAATTCGTTATTGCGCCAGTGCGTTCTGCAGGCGCTCGAGCTTGCCCTTGAGCGAGCCGTCGATGACCACTTCGCCCGCGTCGATCACGGCGCCGCCGATCAGCGACTCGTCGATCGCCGTCTCGATCTCGACTTCGCGGCCGAAGCGCTTCTTGAGCGCAGCCTTGATCGCCTCGAGTTCGGCCGCCGGCAGTTCGCTGGCCGCGGTCACCTTGGCCTTGACCACGCGCTCGGCTTCGGCGCGCAGGTCCTCGAACAAGCCGGCGATTTCCGGCAGCAGCGCGAGGCGGCGGTTGTCGGCCAGCAGGCCGAGGAAGCGGGTGAACGCCTCGTCGCAGCCATCCATCGCGAGCAGGCCGACAGCGTCGGCCGGGCTCAGCAGCGGATGGTTGAGCAGCGCTTGCGCCTGCGGCTCGGCGGCGACGCGCGCGGCGAAGGCGAGCGCCTGCGACCACGCAGCGGCGGAGCGGCCGCTCTCGCGGGACAAGCCGAAGGCGGCGCGGGCGTACGGACGAGCGAGGGTCAGTGCCTGGGTCATCGCTAGTTCGCTCAGATCTCGGCAGCCAGCTCGTCGAGCAGCGCCTTGTGGGCGTTGGCGTCGATTTCGCGCTTGAGCAGCTTCTCGGCGCCGGTCACGGCCAGCGTCGACACCTGCTTGCGCAGGTCTTCGCGGGCGCGGTTGGCGGAAGCGGCGATCTCGGCTTCAGCGACCGCCTTCTGGCGGGTGGCTTCGGCGAGTGCGTCGTTCTTGGCCTGGTCGATGATCTGGTTGGCGCGCTGATGCGCCTGCTCGATGATCTCGTTGGCCTTGGTGCGAGCCGCACGCAGCTCGGCATCGACGCTCTGCTGCGCCTGGGCGAGGTTCTTCTGGCTCTGCTCGGCAGCGGCCAGACCCTCGGCAATCTTGTGTTGACGTTCTTCGATCGCCTTGTTCAGGGGCGGCCAAATGAACTTCATCGTGAACCAGATGAGGATCGCAAACGTGATCATCTGGCCGAAGAAGGTCATGTTGAGATTCATGACAGCTCCAAAGGGACGCTGCGGGCTGGAACGCCCGGGAGAGCCGCCCGGCAAGCCGGACGGCTCCATGGTTCTACCGGTGAATTAGTGCGCGGCGCCGGCAGTGGCGGCAGCAGCATTCTTCACTTCGCCCAGCAGCGGGTTGCCGAAGGCAAACAGCAGGCCGACGGCCAGCGCGATGATGAACGCCGCGTCGATCAGGCCGGCCAGCAGGAACATACGGCCCTGCAGCATCGGCACCAGCTCCGGCTGACGGGCAGCCGACTCAAGGAACTTCGAGCCCATCAGCGCGATGCCGAGGCACGCACCGATCGCGCCGAGGCCGACCATCATGCCGATCGCGATCGCGGTCAGGCCCTGCACACTGGCGATGAATTCCATGGTTTTCTCCTACTGAAACGTTTGGGTTTGAAGGGTGAAGCGGAAAGAAAAAAGTGAACTGGCAAAACTCGGATCAGTGACTCTCGTACGCGCCGGCGATGTAGACGACGGTGAGGATCATGAAGATGAAGGCCTGCAGCAGCACGATCAGGATGTGGAACAGTGCCCACGCGGCGTTGAAGAGCACGCCCGGCACGAACATCAGCAGACTGCCGCCGAGCAAACCGGCGATCAGCATGAAGACGAGCTCGCCGCCGTACATGTTGCCGAACAGTCGCATCGCGAGGCTGACCGGCTTGACCAGGTATTCGATGACGTTGAGGCCGAGGTTGGCCGGAGCCAGGGCGATCTTGGTGCCCGTGCCGTGCGCATGGAACGGCGCGGTCAGCAGCTCCTTGCCGAAGCCGAAGCCGCCCTTGGCCTTGACCGAGTGATAAAGGATCAGGAAGAACACCGTGGTCGACATCGCCAGCGTGGTGTTCAGGTCCGCGGTCGGGACCCAGCGAAAAAAGGTGTGGTGCGCAGCATCGGCGCCGGCAGCGAGCTTGATGGCCGTGTACGGCGCATCCAGCGGCAGCAGGTCCATGCAGTTCATCATCACGACCCACATGAAGATGGTCAGCGCGAGCGGCGTGATGGAGCGGCGGTCGCCGTGGAAGCTGTCCTTCACCTGGCCGTCGATGAACTCGAGGATCAGTTCGACGAACGCCTGGCCCTTGGACGGCACGCCAGCGGTCGCCTTGCGGGCGAAGTAGCCGAACCAGGCGATGAAGATCAGGCCCAGCACCAGCGACACCGCCCAGGTGTCGATGTGGAACGCGCCACCACCCAGCTCGATAGCATTCTGCTGGAGGTGGTGCTGGATGTATTCGTTCAGGCCGCCCGAACCGGTCTGTTCACTCACGAAAGACACCTATCTCTTCAAAAGGTTGGCCAGTACGAATGCCAGCGTCACCGCGAGCACTCCCACCAGCATTGGCAGCGGCGGCAGCTTGAATACGCCCATCCCGAGCGTTAAAACTGCAAGTACCACCACCCACTTCAACATCACACCGGCGACGAGCCGCCCTATCGCCATCCCGGCCGGCTGGATGCCGCCGCCGAGGGCCATCAGGGCCGCCACCGCTGTCCCCGCCACGACCGCACCGCCTCCGACCGCCGCCGCCAGCGCCCAAGGCGCCCCGAGGGGAAGGAAGGCCAGCGCGACCAGCGCTGCCGCGCCGGCCTGCCAGGCAGTTGCGCGCGACGCCAGCCGGCGACCTGCGGACAAAGGATCGTGCACGCGGGACTCGTCGGTCTGGGGGCAGGCGCAAAAGCGCCCGGTTGAGCCGCAAAAGTATAGACGGCGGGGCTGCCCGGGGCAACCGCCGGGGGCATTCGTGGCCGGCCGGCCAAGGGCACGCGAGGGTTGCGCCGCTGATAGATTTCGGCTATCGCGACGACCGGAACATTCGATTAGATTTCTGCTGCCGCCTCAGGAAAATGAGAGCCACTCTCATTTTCCCGTCGTGCGGAGCCGCCATGAGCAAGACCCTTAGTTTCGCCGCCGTCCACTTCACCGTCGCCTTCACGGTCGGCACCCTGATGACCGGCAGCGTCTGGGTTGGCGGCGCGCTGGCGCTGGTCGAGCCGGCCTGCAATACGGTCGCCTACCATTTCCACGAGAAGGTATGGCGCCGGCTGGAACGTCGCCGCCGTCGCCCCGCCGCGCTCATGGCCACCGGGCTCTCGTGGGGCTAGCCGATTCATGCGTGCCGGCGGTAGCAGGAATAGGATTGAGCGGAACCTTTCCGGGATTGCCCGGTCCGACTCTGTAACGTCCGCCGCTACTTCACTCCTCGTCAAATAGTCAGCGGCGGGCCCCGAAGCCCCGGTTCCCCACCGGGGCTTCGCCTTTTTCGACTCACCAAGAAAAAAGCCCCGGCCTTGGACCGGGGCTTTTGCTGTCGCGGTTCGCGGATTACGCGATCAGGCTTTCTTCTTCGGGATGTACAGATCGGTGATGGTGCCTTCGTACACTTCCGCCGCCATGCCGACCGATTCGCTCAGGGTCGGATGCGGGTGGATGGTGTGGCCGATGTCCGCCGCTTCGGCGCCCATCTCGATGGCGAGCGCGATCTCGGTGATCAGGTCACCCGCATGCACGCCGACGATCGCGCCGCCGATGATGCGGTGGGTCTTCTCGTCGAATATCAGCTTGGTGAAGCCTTCGCCGCGACCGATGCCGACCGCGCGCGCGGATGCCGCCCACGGGAACTTGCCTACGCCGACATTGAGGCCCTTGGCCTTGGCTTCGTTCTCGGTGACGCCAACCCAGGCGATCTCCGGATCGGTGTAGGCCACAGACGGAATCACCCGCGCCACCCACTCGCGCTTCTCGCCTGCGGCGACTTCCGCGGCGAGCTTGCCCTCGTGCGTGGCCTTATGCGCCAGCATCGGCTGGCCGACCAGGTCGCCGATGGCGAAGATGTGCGGCACGTTGGTGCGCATCTGCCGGTCGACCGGAATGAAGCCGCGTTCGGTGACCTGCACGCCGGCCTTGTCGGCGTCGAGCTTGCCGCCGTTGGGCGAGCGACCGACGGACACCAGCACGCGGTCGTAGGTAGCCGACTTCAAGCCCGGTTCCTGTCCGGCGTCGGCGCCTTCGAACGACACGGTGATGCCGTTCTTCGAAGCCTCGACTTGCGCGGCCTTGGTCTTCAGGTGCACGGCCACGCCCTGCTTCTTCAGTCGGTCGGCGAGCGGCCTGACCAGGTCCTTGTCGGAACCCGGCATCAGCTGGTCCATGAACTCGACGACGGTGACCTCGCTGCCCAGCGCGCGATACACGGTGGCCATTTCCAGGCCGATGATGCCGCCGCCGACGACCAGCAGCTTGGCCGGGATATCGGTCAGCTCCAGCGCATCGGTCGAATCCATGATGCGCGGATCGCCCCACGGGAAGTTCGGCAGCTTCACCGCCTGCGATCCCGCGGCGATGATGCA
>DATDBD010000292.1:0-16287 GCA_036525015.1 Lysobacter sp. | reverse complement strand
ATGGTGGTTCCACGACGCCCCCGAGGGCATGTGGCGTTTCCGCGAGCAGACGCTGAGCAGCGCAGGCTTCTACAACACGGTCGGATTCAACGACGACACGCGCGCGTTCCTCTCGATCCCGGCGCGGCACGATGTCGCGCGCCGCGTCGACTGCGCGTTCCTGGCCAAACTTGTCGCCGAACATCGCATGGACGAGGACGAAGCGGCGGAGCTGGCGGTGGATCTGGCGTACCGCCTGCCGAAAGCGGCGTACAAGCTGTAGACCGCTGACAGGCACGCCCACGTCATCGTTGCCCCCCACCGGACCACGCGTCTCCATGAACCTGCGCAGTCGTTTACTTCGCTCGCATCTGCAGGCAGTCCCGGCTGTCGTCGCGCTGTTCTTCATCGGCGCGTCGGCACCCCTGTCCAGCCCCGCTTCCGAAACCGCAGCACCGCGCGAGCGCATCCCGCTCAACGCCGACTGGCGTTTCCATCACGGCGACCCGGCTGGCAATACCATCGTGCTCGATTACGACACCCGGCCGACGGTGGCGCGCAGCGAGGACGGAAAGGACGCCGATGCCCGCCCCGACGAGGCCGAGAAGGTCGCAGCACGCGCGGCTGTGCTCAAACCCTGGATCCTGCCCACCGCCAATGCGCTCATCTCCGACCGCACTGGGCGGCACACACGCCCGTCAGGCGATCCGGGCGAGCAGGTGCCGTTCGTGCAGGCGGGTTTCGACGATAGCGACTGGCAACGCGTGCGCTTGCCGCACGACTGGGCCATCGCAGGGCCGTTCCTGCGTGAGGGGCCCTACGGCGGCATGGGCCGACTGCCCAGCTGGGGCATAGGCTGGTATCGCAGGAAGCTCGACCTCCCGGCGAGCGATCGCGGCCGTTCGATCTTCCTCGATGTCGATGGCGCCATGTCGTACGCGACGGTCTGGTTGAACGGGCATCTCGTCGGCGGCTGGCCTTACGGCTACAACTCGTGGCGGGTGGATCTCACGCCCTATGTGGTTCCCGGCGGAGAAAACCAGCTCGCCATCCGCCTCGACAACCCGCCCGATTCGGCGCGCTGGTACCCGGGGGGTGGTCTCTATCGCAATGTCTGGCTGGTCAGGACCGATCCGGTGCATGTCGGCCAGTGGGGCACCACGGTCACCACGCCCGAAGTTTCGAAGGACTCCGCAACGATCCAGATGGACGTGAGCATCGACAACGACGGCGCGGCCGCAGCGGATGTCGCCGTCGCGAGCGAGATCTACGCCGTGGACGCGGCCGGCCGGAGGACCGGTCGCGCCGTCGCCAGAATCGACCATGCAGGCCTGCAAGTGGCGCCGAGGTCGAACGGACAGGTCAGCGGGTCCACCACCGTGCTCCATCCCGAGCTTTGGGGGCCGCTGCCCACGCAGCGCCCGCACCGCTACGTAGCCATCACGACCGTGTCGCACGGCGGCCGCGTCGTCGACCGTTACGAGACGGTGTTCGGCATCCGCTCCATCCGGTTCGATCCGGACCAAGGCTTGCTCGTCAACGGCGAGCGCATCGCGATCCAGGGCGTCAACAACCACCACGATCTGGGCGCACTGGGCGCCGCCTTCAACGTGCGCGCGGCGCAGCGCCAGCTCGAGATGCTGCGGGAGATGGGCGCCAACGCCGTGCGCATGAGCCACAACCCGCCGGCACCGGAACTGCTGGAGCTCACCGACCGGATGGGAATGCTTGTCGTCGACGAGATCTTCGACTCCTGGGAGCGAAAGAAGACGCCGCTGGATTTCCACCTGATCTTTCCCGACTGGCACGAGCCGGACCTGCGCGCGATGCTGCGGCGCGACCGCAACCATCCCTCCATCATCGCCTGGAGCGTCGGCAACGAAGTGGGTGAGCAGTACACCGGCGAGGCAGGCGCCGCGATTGCCCGACGATCGCACGACATCGTGCGCGAGGAGGATCCGACCCGGCCGACGACCAACGCGATGAACTGGGCCAAGCCGGACATGCCGCTGCCGGCCGCGTTGGACCTGATCGGTCTCAACTACCAGGGCGAGGGCATCCGCGACACGCCCGAATTCGAAGGCACGGACCGCATCCGCACGCCGCCGCAGTATCCCGTCTTCCATGCGCGCTTCCCGGACAAAGCCATCTTCAGCAGCGAGACGGCCTCGGCGCTGAGCAGCCGCGGCGCCTATCTGTTTCCCGTGTCGAAGGACATCAGCGCGCCGGTCCGCGATGGCCGCGGCGGCGATTCGAAGATCCGCCAGGTGAGCGCTTACGAACTTCACGCGGTGGATTTCGGTTCCACTGCGGACAAGGTGTTCGCCTCGTTGGACCAGCATCCGTACGTGGCCGGCGAATTCGTGTGGACCGGCTGGGACTATCTGGGCGAACCGACGCCTTACTACGACTCGCGCAGTTCCTATTCCGGCATCATCGACCTGGCGGGCTTCAAGAAGGACCGGTTCTACCTCTACCAGTCGCGCTGGCGCCCCGACCTGCCAATGGCGCACCTGCTCCCGCACTGGACCTGGCCGGAACGCCTGGGCCAGGTCACGCCGGTGCACGTGTTCACCTCAGGCGACGAGGCCGAGCTGTTCGTCAACGGCAAGTCGCAAGGCCGAAAGAAGAAGGCGCCTTTCGAATACCGCCTGCGCTGGGACGAGGTGAAATACGAGCCAGGCGAGCTGCGCGTGCAGGCCTACAAGGACGGCAAGCCCTGGGCCACCGCAACCACACGCACCGCCGGCGCGCCGGCGAAGCTGGAACTGATGCCCGACCGTCGCGAGATCCGCGCCGATAGCCAGGACCTGTCGTTCGTGACGGTGCGGATCCTCGACCGCAACGGGCAGGTTGCGCCGACGGCGGACAACCGCGTCGCGTTCTCCATCGAAGGCCCCGGCGAGATCGTCGCGACCGACAACGGCGACCCGTCCAACCTGGAACCCTTCCCGTCGCAGCAGCGCAATGCCTTCAACGGGCTGTGCCTGGTGATCGTGCGCGGCATTGCGGGCCGAACGGGCACGGTGATGCTGCGCGCCGAATCGCAGGGGTTGCAGGCCGCCAGCACGGTCCTGAATTTCGGAAAGTAGAACTTGCACGCCGCCAGTGGGCGGCGTCAGCCCTCCGGCCTATGCGCAGGCCAGCGCACGCAACACCGCCAAGGGCGTGGCATCGCCGAGTGCGGCATAGGCACGGCGCAGGGCATCGACGAAGCGCGCATCGTCGGACACCGTGCCGAACACCGTGCCCAGCCCCAGGAACGCGTCGACGTCGGCCCGTGCATCGCCATGGGCGGCTGTGCCGATGGCGTGCAACATGTCCGCAAGCGGATCCACCAAGGCCACGCCGTTGCGCGCCTGCCGGCGCACGAACTGCATCCACCCCGCGACCGGGAGGCAGAGCAGATCGATTGGCCGCCCGACGGCAAGCGCGTCGGCGATCGTGCCGAGCAGGCGCACCGGAATCTTCTGCGATCCGTCCCACGCGATCTGCGCCAGGCGGTGGCGGATCGCCGGATTGCGGAAGCGGTCGAGGATGGCGCCGACATAGGCATCAGGATCGAACCCGCTCGGCGCCATGACGTTCGGCACGATGGCCTCGCGCATCAGGCGTTCGACGAAGCCCGACAGCACCGGCTCGGCCATGGCGTCGGCCACCGTCTCCAGACCGAGCAGCGATCCCAGGTATGCCAGCGCCGAGTGCGGGGCGTTGAGCAGGCGCAGCTTGGCGCGGTCGTAACCGGTGATGTCGTTGCTGATCGTCACGCCGACGCGGTCGAACGCGGGGCGACCGTTGCAGAAATGATCCTCGACTACCCATTGCGTGTAGGCCTCGCGCTGCACCGGCCAGGCATCGACGCAACCAAGCGCGTCGGCGATGCGTTCGCGCAGGGCCTCATCGGTGGCGGGCGTGATGCTGTCGACCATCGAGCATGGAAAGGCGACCTCGGCCTCGATCCAGCGCGCCAGCCGGGTGTCGACCTGCTCGGCGTACTGCAAGACCGCGCGGCGCAGGCGATGCCCGTTGTCGGCCAGGTTGTCGCAACTGAGCACGGTGTACGGGGCGATGCCCGTGCGCCAGCGCTGCAGCAGTCCCGCGACCACGTAGCCCATCGCGCCGGCGGGCGCCTCCGGCGATTCCAGGTCGCGGATGATTTCCGGATGGGCCAGGTCGAGATCGTCGCCGGCCAGGCAGTAGCCCTTCTCGGTGATCGTCAGGGTGACCAGACGCACGCCCGGATCGGCCAGGCGCGCCAACACCGCGGCGCGCTCGTCGCGCGCGCACAGCAGTTCGCGGATCGAGCCGATCACCCGCAGTTGCGGTGCCTCGCCGAGCAGGGCCAGCGTGTACAGGCCATCCTGCGGCTGCAGCGCGTCGCGCACGTCGGGATTGCGCAGCGAGACGCCGCAGATCGCCCAGTCCGGTTCGACCGCCAGCAGGTCGTCGACATAGACGGCCTGGTGCGCGCGATGGAATGCGCCAACGCCGATGTGGACGATGCCGATGCGGGTGCCGGCACGAGCGTAGGCGGGGCGCACGACGTCGCGCGGCAGCGTCGCCAGCGCGGCGTCGCCGAGGATCGACGTGGCGTGGGACGTGGCCTGGCTGCTCAAGGCGCCTCCTTGCGGGCCGCTTCGGCAGCGACGGTGATGCGCTGCTTCAGTCGGATGTCGGCGCTCGACGCGCCGAGTTGGACTTCGTAAGCGCCGGCATCGACGACGTACTGGCCGCGCGCCTCGTCATAGTGGCGCAGGGCCTCGGCCGGGGTGAAGGTGAAGCTCACCTTGCGGGTTTCGCCGGGCTGCAGGCTCACGCGGGCGATGCCCCGCAGCTCCTTCAGCGCGCGCGGCTGCTTCGCATCGGTCGGGCGCAGGTACAACTGCACGACCTCGTCGCCGGCGCGCGAACCGGTGTTCTTCACCTGCGCGGTGACGCGCACCGGCTGGTTCGTGTCGACGCGATCGCGATCGATGCGCAGCTCGCCGTACTGGAAGCGCGTGTACGACAGACCGTGGCCGAAGGGATACAGCGGCTTGCCTTCGAAGTAGCGGTAGGTGCGGCCGCGCATGCTGTAGTCGTCGAACGCGGGCAGCTTTTCGTCGGCCTTGTAGAAGGTCACTGGCAGGCGCCCGGACGGATTGGCGTCGCCGAACAGCACGTCGGCGACGGCATTGCCGCCGCGCTGCCCCGGATACCAGGCCATCAGGACCGCCGGCAACTGTTGCTCGGCCCAGTCCACCGCCAGCGCCGAGCCGGCGGTCAGCACCAGCACCACCGGCTTGCCGGTGGCCTTCAGCGCTTCGAGCAGTTTCTGCTGGGTCGACGGCAGGCGGATGTCGGTACGGTCGCCACCGGCAAAGCCGGGGTAGTTCACGGTCATCTCTTCGCCTTCGACGTCGCCGGTGAGGCCGCCGACGAACACGACCACGTCCGAGCGCTTCGCAGCGTCGATCGCTTCCTCGAACGGCGGCCGCGCGCCGGGCAGGCGCCAGGCCAGGCGCACGCCGGCATCGCGGTCGGCCTCGTAATACTCCAGGCGCAGGTCGTAGGAGCGACCGGCCTGCAGTTCGACGCTGGCGCTGTCGGCGCGAAGGCGGTCGCTGCCGCTCCAGCGGTCGATCAGCGGCTTGCCGTCCAGGTAAAGGCGCACGCCGTCGTTCGCGGCGGCTTCGATCTGGTAGGTGCCCGATACCGGCGGCAGCAGCTTGCCGCTCCAGCGGATGCTGAACTCGTCTGCGGGCACGGCCTGGCCGCCATGCGCTTCGCCGCGCGCCATCAGGTTGTCGGTGGGCGAGCCGCGGTCCCAACGAAAGCCGATCTGCGCGTCGACGCGGACCAGCGCCGGCTCGCCAGAAAGATTACGGTTGCGGAAGTACTCGCCGCGCAGGCCGCGCTCGGGCGAAGTGTCATCGGGGCGCAGGTATTGCGCCTCGATCAGCGGCGCGGCCGCCGGATCGTCGCGGCCTTCGACCAGGTCGGCACCGCGCGCATACAGCACCTGTGTATTCGGCAACGCCTCGCGGATGCCCTGCAGGATGGTCACCGGCGCGGCGGGCGTCCCGTAGTAGTTGCCCAGCAGCGCCATCGGATCGTCGGCAGTCGGGCCCACCACGGCGATGCTCCTGGTCTCGTGCGACAACGGCAGCACGCCGTCGTTTTTCAGCAGCACGATCGACTCGCGCGCCACCTTGCGCGACAGCGCGTCGTGCGCGGGAGCCTGGTTCACTGAGTACGGAATACGCGCCCACCGTACTTTCTCCGGCGGGTCAAACATCCCCAGGCGAAAGCGCGCCGTGAACAGCGCGGTCAAGGCAGTGTCGATCTCGCTCTGCGCGATCAAGCCCTTGCGCACCGCGGCCGGCAGCGTGGTGTACTCCTCGCCGCATTCCAGCTCGGTGCCGTTCTTCACCGCCAGCGCTGCGGCTTCCTCGCGGGTGGCGACGATCTTGTGGTTCTTCCAGACGTCCACGATCGCCCAGCAGTCGGACACCACATAGCCCTTGAAGCCCCAGTCGCGGCGCAGGACATCGCGCAGCAGGAACTTGCTGGCACTGGCCGATTCGCCGTAGACGCGGTTGTACGCGCCCATCACCGCGTCGACCTGACCTTCCTTCACCAGCGCCTCGAACGCCGGCAGGTAGGTCTCGTACAGATCGCGCCTGGACGGCTGCGCATCGAAGTGGTGGCGGTCGGCCTCCGGGCCGCTGTGCACGGCGAAGTGCTTGGCGGTGGCGTCGAGCTTGCGGTACTTGGGATCGTCGCCTTGCAGGCCCTTCACGAACGCCACGCCCATGCGCGAGGTCAGGTACGGATCCTCGCCGTAGGTTTCCTGGCCACGGCCCCAGCGCGGGTCGCGGAAGATGTTGATGTTGGGCGACCAGAACGTCAGGCCCTGGTAACGGCCGTGCTGGTCGTGGCGCAGGAACTCGTGGTGCTTGGCGCGCGCCTCGTCGCTGATGACGGTGGCGACTTCGCCCATCAGGACCGGATCGAAGGTCGCCGCCAAGCCGATCGCCTGCGGGAACACGGTCGCCGCACCGGCGCGGGCGACGCCGTGCAGCGCTTCGTTCCACCAGTCGTAGGCCGGCACGCCCAGGCGCGGGATCGCCGGCGCGGCGTTGAGCATCTGCGCGGCTTTTTCTTCCAGTGTCATGCGCGAAACCAGATCGGCTGCGCGCGCTTCGAAACTGCGGTCGAGGTCGAGGTAGCCGGGCTTGTCGACGGATTGGTTTTTGGCAGGTGTGACCTGCTCGGCCGCGCCGACACCGACGCCATGCAGCGCGACAACGAGCGCCAAGCCGACGAACAGCGGACGCATGCGCCGCGATGGCGTGGTGGTGGAGTGCAATGTGCCCTTCATGTGCTCGGCTCCTTAGTGGTCCTGGGTTGCCCGTGCATAAGGTCCGATCATCGCGCCGACGAAACCGCCGGCGATGTCGGTGCTCAGCACGGTGCCGTCTTCGTCCTGGCGCAGCCAGGTCCAACCATTGCCGGCGTCGTAGGCGAACGAGTACGCCCCGCTGTCGCCGACGATCTTCAGTTGCAGCGACTTCGATGGCTTCGCCAGCGTCGCGGTGGCGATGGTCTGCACCGTGCCGCCGCTGTCCTTCTGCAGGAACAGTTCCGCGTCCTGGCCCTTGCGGCGCACGCCGAGGAAGTACCAGTGGCTTTCGTTCTGGAATGCGGCGATGCCGGCATCGATGCCGGGTGTTCCGGGAATCTCGAGTGCGGTGCTGGATTCGAATGCGAGATGCTGCTGCCGGCGCGCGAGGAACGAGGGATTGCGCAGGCTGTCCAGTCCTTCGCTGAGCGGCTGGATGGTCAAATGCCCCGGCTGCGCATTGAAGTCGAACCAGGGCCGCTTCGGCACGCGCACCTGCAGCCAGGCGCGATCGAGCGTCGGCCGGTCGAACTCGTCGCGCCAGGTGAAGTTGCCGCTCATCGGCGCCTGTTGCGCCCATCGTTCGACCGAGCGCCCATCCATGAACGCCGGGCCCGGCGCGACCTGCGGGATGGCGCGACCGGCATCGAGGATCGTCGGCCAGCCATCTTTCCATGTCACCGGCAGCAGGTAGGTCTCGCGACCGGTGTTGTAGTGCTTGCCCCCGTAAATCCGACTGGCCAGGAACACCGCCCACCAACTGCCGTCGATGCCTTCGACCAGATCGGCGTGGCCGGCATTGGCGATCGGATCGGCACGGTGCCCGGGCAGGTCGCGCTGGGTCAGGATCGGGTTGTGCTCGTACGGCGCGTACGGCCCCCACACCTTGCGGCTGCGCAGCACCACCTGCGAATGGTCAGGCCCGGTGCCACCCTCGGCACAGACCAGGTAATACCAGCCGTCGCGCTTGTACAGATGCGGACCTTCGATCCAGATCGGCTTCTTGGACAGGTCGACGCCGCCATTGATCAGAACCTTGCGCGGGCCGGCGGGCTGGCGCTTGGCCAGGTCGATGGCCTGCATCCAGATCGCGCGGTGGCCTTCGTACAGCGGCTTGCCTTCGGGCGCGTCGTTGTTGAGCAGATACACCTGGCCGTCGTCGTCGAAGAACAACGACGGGTCGATGCCGTCGACGGTCGGCAGCCAGGCCGGATCCGACCAGGGGCCAGCCGGATGCTTCGCCGTGGCGATGAAGTTGCCGCCGCTGTCGACCGCGGTGGTGACCACGTAGAAGGTGCCGTCGTGGTACGAGATAGTCGGCGCGAACACGCCGCGCGACACGCGCAGGCCATCGAAGTCGAGCTGCGTCGGCCGGTCGATGACGTTGCCGATCTGGCGCCAGTGCACCAGGTCGGTACTTTCGAACACCGGGATGCCCGGGTAGTAGGTGAAGCTGGAGTTGACGAGGTAGTAGCGATCGCCGGCACGCACGATCGCCGGATCGGCGTGGAACCCGGCGAGCACCGGATTGCGGTAGCTGCCCGCCGGTAACGGGGCGTCGAACGCGGCGTCATGGCCCCGGTATTCGAACCAGTCGAAGGAAACCGGTGCCGACACCTGCGCCTGCGCCGCCGTTGCCAGCGCGCCGAGGACGATCGCGGTCGTCAGTCGCAGACTCCGCATGGCCGTCACCAGTCCCACATCGCGCCGTCTTCCAGTCGCGCGATCGGCAACTGCTTGGGCGCGTACGGATACTTCGCCGCCAGCTTCTCGTCGATGGTCACGCCATGGCCTGGGGTGTCGCCGACGTGCAGGCGGCCGGCGCGGAAGACGTAATCGTGCGGGAAGACCTCGTTGGTCTCGTCGGAGTGGAACATGTACTCCTGGATGCCGAAGTTCGGCACCCAGGTGTCGAAATGCAGGGCCGCGCCCATGCACACCGGCGACAGGTCGGTGGCGCCGTGGAATCCGGTACGCACCTGGTGCAGCGCGGCGAAGTCGGCCAGCCGGCGAATGTGGGTGATGCCGCCACCGTGCACGATCGTGGTGCGGATGTAGTCGATCAGCTGGTTTTCGATCAGGTGCTTGCAGTCCCAGATCGAGTTGAACACCTCGCCCACCGCCAGCGGCGTGACCGAGTGCTTTCGGATCAGTTCGAACGACTTCTGGTTCTCCGCCGGCGTGGCGTCCTCCAGCCAGAACAGGCGATGCGGCTCGACGTCGCGCGCCAGACGCGCGGCCTCGATCGGAGTGAGGCGGTGATGCACGTCGTGCAGCAGCTCGACGTCGCTGCCGTGGTCGGCGCGGATGCGCTCGAACAACTTCGGCACGACTTCCAGATAGCGCGGCGTCGACCACACGGTCTCGGCGGGCAGCTCGCTTTCGGCCGGCTCGTACGGCTTGCCGCCGCTGGAGATGCCGTAGGCCTTCTTCACGCCCGGCACGCCGCATTGCGCTCGCACCGCGAGGAAGCCCTTCTCGATGTACTTGCCGACCTCGTCACTGGCTTCGCCGATGTCGCGACCGTTGGCGTGCGCATACACCAGCGCGCCTTCGCGCGAACGCCCGCCGAGCAGCTGGTATATCGGCAGGCCCGCCATTTTGCCCAGGATGTCCCACAGCGCCACGTCGACCGCCGCTATCGCCGTCATCGTCACCGGGCCGCGGCGCCAGTACGCGCCGCGGTAGAGGAACTGCCACAGGTCCTCGATGCGTCCGGCATCGCGGCCGATCAGGTTGGGCACCACGTGGTCCTGCAGGTAGGACGCGACGGCGAGCTCGCGTCCGTTGAGCGTGGCGTCGCCCAGGCCGGTGACGCCTGAGGCGGTGGTGATCTTGAGCGTGACGAAATTGCGCCCCGGGCAGGTGACGATGACGCGTGCGTCGACGATCTGGCGATCGCGCGACGATCCGTGCGTGGTGGTTTCGGTGGGGGTGGAAGCGCTCATCGTGCGTGCTCGTCGTAGGAAATCGGGGGGATGGGCATCTCGAAAGGAACCGCCGGCAGTGGGACGCCGTCGAACAGCGTGCAGACCGGGCCATCGGCCCAGCAGTAGCGAACGCGCGTGGCTTCGTGCTCCATCGGCGCGCGCAGGGTCACGGTGTTACCCCACGCCTTGGCTTCCGCGTAGCGACACGATTCCGGCTGCGGACCGCACAACTCGAAGCCGATCGGCCCCGGGGCGCCTTGCGCTACCAGATCGCCGGTGTTGCCCTCGAACGTCACCACGACCGCGTCGCCGGCACGCGCGACCGAGCGTGGCGCGGGGCCCGACGCCGGCAGCTTCTCGCCGTAGACCAGGTGCCGTGCCGCGCGCGCAAGACGGCGTCCGACTTCCTGCTTGTTCGGCGGATGCACGTCGTAGTGATCGCCGATATCGATGGTGACGACCAGACCGGTGCGCGGGTCCTCGTCGGCCACGTGGCGCTGCGCCTCGCGCAGCATCGCCCAGCCGCTTTCGGCCGGTTGGATCGTCGCCTTGCCGTAGCCCGCCAGTTGCACCAGCAGCACCGGCAGGTCGGCGCCGAAGCGCGTCCGCCAGTCCGTGCGCCAGCTGCGCAGCAGGTCCGCGTAGCGGTCCGACTCGAAGGTATTGGACTCGCCCTGGTACCAGAGCACGCCACGCAGACTGTAACGGCCAATCGGCGCGATCATGCCGTTGTACAGCGTCGACAAACCAGCCGCCGTCTGCCACGGCGCCCGCGGCGGCGAGTCATAACCCGGCACGATGCGGTACTTCCACACACCGTCGAGCGGCACGCGGGAGCCATCCTTGAAGCGCAACCCATGCGCGGAGGCCGGTCCGGACAGGCCGCCATCGCGATAAGTGTCGAGCACGTTGACGACGACGGTGTTCTCGCCTTCATGCAGCAGGCCGCGCGGCAGCGGGTACTCGCGGCCGGTGCCGGCGCCGTAGGTGGCGCCGACGGCCTGACCGTTGATCCACGTCATGTCCATCTCGTCGGCCGAACCCAACGCCAGCACCGCCTCCTGCGCGGCCTGCTGCGCGGTGAGCTTCACGCTGGTGCGGTACCAGACCATGCCGTCGAATTCGGCCAGTTCGGGCACGCCCCATCGCTCCCACGCACCCAGAGTCGCCGGGGCGTTGCGCCAGTCCTTACCCTCGGCGTAGTTCGCGGCCCACGGTTCATCGCCTGCGGCGACATCGGAACGGGCGCGCCACCAGCGGCCCCAGACCTCGCCCCACCGTCCGACCGCGGCAATCGGATCGCGGCTGTACAACGCCAGCACGTCGAGTTCATCGTCGTAATGACCCGTCGCGCGCAGCGCTCCTCCGCTGGTCCAGGCCTGGATGCGCGAACCACCCCAGGCCGAGTTGATCAGTCCCATCGGCACGTCTACCGTCTTCTGCAGCTCGCGTGCGAAGTAGAAACAGGCGGCGGAAAAGTCGCGCAGTGTGTCGGACGTGGTCGCGCGCCATGCGACCGGGCCTGCGAACTGCTCCTGCGGCACCGCGTTGCCGCTTTGCGGCACCGTCAACAGGCGGATCCTGTCGTTGTCGGCAGCGGCGATCTCGGCGCGCGCATCCAGCGAGCGCCAGACCTGCAACTCCATGTTCGACTGCCCCGAACACAGCCACACGTCACCGGCCAGCACATCGTTCACGGTCTGGGTGACGTCGCCCGCGGTGGCCGTCAGCGTGTACGGCCCGCCCGCCTTCAGCGCGGGCAATTGCGCTTCCCAGCGACCGTCGGCGCCCGCGCGGGCACTGGCTTTCTTGCCGGCGAACGTCACCCGCACTTCCTCGTTGGGCCGGGTGCGGCCCCAGATCCGGATCGACTGACCACGCTGCAACACGGCGTGGTCCTGGAACATCGTGTTCAACAGCGGCGCATCTGCGTCGGCGGCGCCAGCCGCCATGGCATGCGTCGGCAGGCCCGAACACAGCGCGACCGCCAGCAACGCGGCGGCGGTGCAGCGCGAAAGCAACATCGGCAGTGCAGCGGTCGTCATTCGTGCCCCGGAGCGGATGGGAATTGCAGCGATTCGTAGTAATCGAGCGGATGCGCCGGCGGCGCCTGGCCCGGCGGCAGCGGCAGGCCGGAAATGCCCTGGAAGTAGGCGATGCTGGCGTCGCGCCACCACTGCGCCTCTTGTTGCTGGATGGCCAGGAACGTGGCGATCTGCGCATGGCGCTCGGTGTCGACGTAAACGCCCAGGCCGCCCCAGGTGTCGCGCATCTTCCGCACGTTGTCGACGCCCTGCCCGTATCGCCGCACCAGTTCGTCCCACAGCGACTGGCCCGAATGCGTGCGGTAATCCCAGGGCACGTGATGGAACCAGAGCAGGTTCCGATCGGGTACGCGCTTGAGATCGCCGAACTGGCGCGCCACCGGCGCGGCGTACTGCGCGACCGCGTTGCTGCCGCTGGCGCTGCGATCGAAGCCGATGCCGTTCTTGTCGGCGCGGTGGTAGTAGACCGAGGTCCAGTCCGCGCGCGGGCCGCCCGCGACCCAGGGACCGGGACCGTAATGGTGGCCACGCGCCATCAGGTGATGCAGGCCGAGCGGCGTCATGTAGTCCACCACCGTCTCCCGCGAGTCCATCATCATCGAAACGACCGGAGCGACGAAGGCAGGGTCGTTGCAGAACGTCATCCGCACCCAGTCCTCGGCGATGCCTCGCGCGGCCAGCGACGGATTCCAGGCCAGGCGGCCGAACGCGTACCAGTTGGCCTGGTCGAACTGCGAGCCGCTCCAGTTGCGGTCGCTGCCGATGTTGGCCACGCCGGCCATGCCGGTCAGCTTGTAGCCATGCAGCGAACCGTCGATCACCTTCGCCACCGTCGAGCCCTTGCCGCGCCGGTAAGTGTCGGCATCCAGGGTTTCTTCGAACAGCGCGCCCAGGTACACCAGATGCGTGGCGAAGCCGAGGTATTCCTTGGTGATCTGGAATTCCATCATCAGCGGCGTCTTCGGCATCGCGCCGAACAGCGGATGGAACGGCTCTCGCGGCTGGAAATCGATCGCGCCGTTCTTGACCTGGACGAAGACGTTGTCGCGGAACTTTCCGTCGAGCGCAACGAACTCGGTATAGGCCTGCTTGGCGCGGTCCTCGGGCTGCTCGTGCGAGTACACGAACGCGCGCCACATGACCGTGCCGCCATGCGGCGCAAGCGCGTCGGCGAGCATGTTGGCGCCGTCGGCGTGGGTGCGTCCGTAGTCCTGCGGTCCCGGTTGCCCTTCCGAGTTGGCCTTGACCAGGAAGCCGCCGAAATCGGGAATACGCCGGTAGATCTCGTCGGCTTTCGCGCGCCACCAGCGCTGCACGTCCGGATCGAGCGGGTCGGCGGTCTTCAGGCCGCCGATTTCGACGGGCGCGCTGAAGCGGGCGCTGAGGAACACCCGGATGCCGTAGGGACGCATCACACCGGCGAGCGCCTCCGCCTTGTCCAGGTACATCGGCGTCAGGCTCTGCGCACTTGCGTTGACGTTGTTCAGCACCGTGCCGTTGATGCCCAGAGATGCGTTGGCGCGTGCGTAATCGGTGTAACGCGGGTCCAGGTAATCGGGCAGCTTGTGCCAGTCCCAGATCGATTCGCCGGCGTAGCCACGCTCGACGCCGCGATCCAGGTTGTCCCAGTGGTTGAGCACGCGCAGTTGCACGCGCGGCGAATCGCGCAGGTCCAGGCGCGTCAGCGGTTGTCGAGTCTGCAGCAGGCGCAGGAAGTGGAAGGCTCCGTAGAGCGCACCGGCGTCCTCGTTGGCGGCGATCACCGTGGCGGGATGCCCGTCGACCACGACGCTGCGGATCAGATAGCCCTCGCGCCCCAGATCGGCCAGCTTCAATGCCAGGCGCGCGACCACAGGCGACGAGGCCGGCGTGCCGACGATGACCGCACCGTCGCGGGTGACGGCGTCCGACAGCGGCGGCGCCGTGCCCAACAGGCCGCCCAGGCCCCGCAGCAGTTCCGCGCGCGTGGCCGTTTGCGCGGGCGTGGCGGCGCCTGCGAGCAGTTGCGAGGCCTGTGCCCGGTACGTATCGACGCGATCGGCTTCGATCGGCCGGTAGCGCAGCCACAGGTCGTAGCCGTCCTCGGCGAGCGCCGGGCGGGTGCACAGCAGGGCCGCCAGCAGGCAGGCTGCGGCCAGGGCAGCGTACGCTCTCAGTGATTGCCTTGCGGCCGAGGCAAGGCCGCTTGCGCGCAGCCTCATGCCCGTGCGGTCGCCGGTTCCGGCTGCTGCCGGTACCATGTGGGGAGTCGTCATGCCGTTACCGAATCAGGATTGATGGTGGCTTGCGCAGCCATTGCGACGCGATCCGCCCGTTGCGACGCGTGAGTCTGCAGGCAACTTGAAGGGACGAAACTTGGAAAAGACCAGGAAATCGCTGCGCCGCAAGGGACACGCCGTCACCATCGACGAGGTAGCGACGCTTGCCGACGTGTCGCCGATGACCGTATCGCGCGTCATCAACGGCCAGGGCAAGGTGCGCGATTCGACCCGCGACCGGGTCATGAACGCCGTGCGCGAGCTGGGCTACACCCCCAACCTGGCGGCCAGTTCGCTCGCTGCCGCGCAGAACACGCGCATCGCGCTGATCTACACCAACCCCAGCTCCGCCTACCTGCGCGAGTTGCTGGTCGGGGCGATGAGCGGCGCTGCACGCACCGCGACGCAGCTGGTCATCGACAGCTGGGACAACTTCAATGCCGAGGCGCAACGCAGCGCGGCGCGCGCGCTCGCCAAGAGCGTGGCGGGCGCGATCCTGCCGCCGCCGTTGTGCGAATCCAAGGCCGTGGTCTCGGAACTGGTGGCCGCCGGTATCCCGGTGGTGGCAATCGCTTCGGCGCGCTTCAACCAGGAGATCTCCTGCGTGCGCATCGATGATTACCGCGCCAGCCAGGAGATCACCGCTCACCTGATCGCGCAGGGCCATACCCGCATCGGCTACATCAAGGGCCATCCGAACCAGACCGCCAGCGCGCGTCGCTTCGAGGGTTTCCAGGCGGCGCTGCGCGATGCGGGAATCACCGCCGACAACGCGCTGGTCCAGCAGGGCTACTTCACGTATCGCTCCGGGCTCGAAGCCGCCGAGAAACTGCTGAGCCTGCGCCGGCCGCCGACTGCGATCTTCGCCAGCAACGACGACATGGCCGCTGCGGTGGTGTCGGTCGCGCACCGGCGCGGCCTGGATGTGCCGCGCGACCTGTCGGTGGTGGGGTTCGACGATTCCTCGGCCGCGACGACGATCTGGCCCGAACTGACCACCATCCACCAGCCGATCGCCTCGATGGCCGACTCCGCCATCGACATCCTGCTGCGCGAGATCCGCCGCAAGGATCGCAGCACTCGCGTTGTGGTCGACCACGTGGTCGCGCACCAGCTGGTGACGCGCGATTCGGTGGTTCCGCCTGCAAAGGCCGCGGTCGCCTGACGGGGCGCCGGCGCGATCGGCGCCGGCTCCCGTATTAGCGTTGTACCCAGGTTTCGCAGGCGGATTCGCGTCGGGTTGCGTACCCGAACGATCCCCCTGCGCGCGTTGGCAAGACCAGACCATGGCGCTCCTTCACCTCAGCCTTCCATCTGCTCCAGTTCCTTGCCCTTGGTCTCGTACACGTACTTGAGCACGAAGAACACGGACAGGACCGCGGCCACCGTATAGATGCCGTAGGCGCCGGCCAGGCCGATGCCGGCCAGCAGGATCGGGAAGGTCACGGTGATGGCGAAGTTCGACGTCCATTGCGCCGCGCCCGCCACCGCCAGCCCGGAACCGCGGATCTGGTTGGGGAACATCTCGCCCAGCATCACCCACATCACCGGGCCCCAGGACGCGTTGAAGAACGCGACGTAGATGTTGGCGGCCACCAGCGCCAGCGTGCCCATGCCATCCGTCAGGACCAGCTTTCCGGCCGAGTCCACCGATGCGCTGGCGAAGGCCCAGGTGAGCAGCGCGAGCGAGA
>DATDBD010000291.1:0-2781 GCA_036525015.1 Lysobacter sp. | reverse complement strand
CCGGCGAGAACCGCGTTGCCAGCCTCATCCGCGACCAGTTGCGTGCCAAGCTCGGCGACAGCTACCGCATCGAGGTCGACGATGGCGAGGACGTGCTGATCAAGAAACACCTCGGCGACAAGAACTTCGATCTGACCATCGCCCAGCAGACGGCCAAGGGCGTGCGCATCACGCTGGACAAGGAATAGTCCCTGTCTCAGCGTGGCAGGTAGCGATCCCAGAGGCGGTTGCGGAAGCGGTTCGCGGGATCCAGCGCGCGCTTGATCCTGGCGAACTCGATAGCTTCGGGGTAGGCGCGAAGAAACTGCTCCGGCGTCGCGTTCGATCCGGGCAACGTCCTCGATGATCGGTGCGTCGCCACCTCGGGTGCAGGCAGCGGTCGCGGCTGCAAGACCGCAGACGATCTGGCGCCTTCGGTGATCGACTGGGGCGTTTGCCAAGCCTCAGCCTGCCTGGTAGCGCCAATGCCACGGCTCGTAAACGATGCCATGGGGATTGTCGCGCGGATAGCTCATGACGAAGCCGAAGCCTTCGGCCTGCTCACGCAGCCAGGCGAAGGCGCGGGTGTGCTCGAACGACTCTTCGGCCGGCGGTTCGTCGGGCGCCCCGATGTCGATGGCGAGCCCGGAGTGGTGCTCGCTGTAGCCCGGCGCGGCATTGACCGTGAGGATCTCGTCCACGCTTAGTCCGCGCGCCAGTTTTCGCTCGAAGATGCCGAGCTGGTAATCGTGGCTGCGATAGCCGGAGATTGCCTCCAGCACGACGTTGTCGCGCAGCGCGGCCTCGCGCATGTGCGACCAGGCGCGGGCGGCGTCGACGTGCAGCCATAGCGGGCGACGATAGCGGTCGAATCCGGCCAGGGCGAGCCAGTCGGGTTCGGCGACGAGCGGCAGTCCGGTGCGCTCACCGTATGCGCCATCCAGGCCGAGCGCGTGCAGGCGCTCTTCCAGACGGTCCAGCGGCAATCCGGCGACGTGCTCGATGCCAGGACGGGTGTGCGGGTGCAGCGACTCGAGGGCGTCCAGGGCCTGGTCCAGTCCCGGTTCTCGGCGCAGACGCGTCACCAGAGCCAGCAGCCCTTCGGGCAGGTCGACCGCCAGGAAACGTCCGTCGCGCTTGCGCCGCAATACGTAGCGGGCGCGCGCGATCGCGCGGGCATCGAAGTTGCTGCGCGCACGCAGCAGTCCGCCGGGCCAGAGCTCGATCTCCGGCGTATTGATCAGGATTCTGGGCTGGCCGCGCATGGGCGCAGGTTAGCGGGCTACGCCGGGCGCTGCCACATGGCGCGCCCGGCGAGCGTGTTCAGCCGATGCCAGCGCGATTCCCGCACCGGAGCGGCATCAGGCCGGCTTCTTCAACACCGCGCGCAGATGGTCGAACGGCGTGATCGGCACCACCGACACCAGTTCCCAGCCTTCGGCGCCGAGCAGGTTCAGCGTTTCGGTGAGACGCTCTTTGACCGATGGGCCGAGCATGCTCGGGGTGATCTCCACTACGTGATAGGTCCAGTGTTGGCTCATGACGGGTCCTCGTCTGAATCGGGAATCTTGTCGGGTTTCGGCAGGCGTCCAGACTTGCGCAATGCATCGCGAAGCACGTATTCGATCTGCGCGTTGAGGCTGCGCAGTTCGTCGTCGGCCCACTGTTGCGCCGCGGCCAGCACTTGCGCATTGATGCGCAGCGGGTAGGCCTTCTTCTCGCTCATGGGCGGCGATTCCGCTTTCGGCCGAGGCTGAAGATCAGCACCAGTCCCAGGCCGTTGACCGCCAGCACCATCGCGACGATGACCACGAGCCGGCGGGTCTCGTCGTCGCCGGCCCAGAGCAGTCCCGCAGCGCCGGCCAGGATGGCGAAGCCGACGAGCAGCATCAGCCGCGCCAATGCAGGCCCGCCGCCGCGACCGCCGTCCGGGCGCGTCGCACGTGCGCTGCGGCCGATCAGCGCTGCGGCAATGAAGGCCGGCAGGCTGCTGATGGCCAGGACCAGGGGCACGACATAGGCATTCATCGAGATCGTGCTCATCGAGGTCGTGCTCATCGACACCGTGCTCATCGATACCGCGGCGTCAGTACAGCGTGCCGGCGTTGATGATCGGCTGCGTGGCGCGCTCGCCGCACAGTACCACCAGCAGGTTGCTGACCATGTGCGCCTTGCGTTCCTCGTCGAGGTTGACCACGCCGTTCTTCTGCAACTCGGTCAGCGCCATCTCGACCATGCCGACTGCGCCGGCCACGATCCGCGTGCGTGCAGCGATGATCGCGTTGGCCTGCTGCCGCTGCAACATCGCCTGGGCGATTTCCGGTGCGTAGGCGAGGTGGCTGATGCGCGCATCGCGCACCTGCACGCCGGCATCGGCCAGGCGCTCGGCCAGCTCCTGCTGCAGGTGCTGGCTGATCTCGGCGGCGTGGCTGCGCAGGGCGAGCTGGCCTTCCTCGTGTTGGTCGTAGGGGTAGCTGGTGGCCATCGCGCGCAGCGCCGATTCGGACTGGATATGCACGAAGCTTTCGTAGTCGTCGACGTTGTACACCGCCTCGGCGCTGTCGACGACCTGCCAGACGATAACCGCGGCGATCTCGATCGGGCTGCCGTCGAGCTCGTTGACCTTGAGCTTGCCGCTCTCGAAGTTGCGCACGCGCAGGCTGACCTTGCGCTTGGCGTAGAAGGGGTTGTTCCAGCGCAGGCCGTTGTCCTTGACCGTGCCGACGTACTTGCCGAACAGGCTCAGCACCGCGGCCTGGTTGGGCTCGACCATGTACAGGCCGGCCAGGCAGAACGAGGCCA
>DATDBD010000290.1:0-7515 GCA_036525015.1 Lysobacter sp. | reverse complement strand
TGCTCCCGTCCACGGCTTGCGCGACCGCTTCATGGCAGCCACTGGCCAGGGTGAGCACGGTGTCCACACCGGTGAAGGCGGCCCGGTTGCGCGCGGCGAGCTGCTGCGCCTGACGGGCGTTGCCGCCATGAGCGTGCAAGGTGCCGCAACAGGCCTGGCCCGGGGGCTCGGAGACGGCGATACCGAGTTCCGACAGGCAGCGGGTGAGCGCCGAGCGCAGGCTGGCTTCGTATGTCCCGGCGACGCAGCCAACGAAAATCGTGACCTGGTTTTCGCCAGGTAGTGCCGCGGGGCGGGACTTGGACGGCCGGTGAGGCGCGGGCGGCAGTGGCCGCCACGATGCAGGAAGCCACCGGTAGGCCATGCCATAGAGGCGGAGAACGAGCGAGAGCAGCCAAGGGCGAGCGACGACATGTTCGATGGCCCGCGTTCGCCATTCCGGCGTCCGCCGCGCGCGCTGCTGCTCACGGGCAGCGACCAGCAAGGCCCCATACTCGACGCCGGCCGGGCACACCGCCTCGCAACTGCCGCAGCCCAGGCAGTGGTCCAGATGGGCATCGCCAGCGGGGGTCGTTTCGATCGTATCCAGGGTCCAGGCCCGGGCGAGCGCGATCCGGCCACGCGGGGATTCAGCTTCCAGCCGGTCCAGGCCGTAGGTGGGGCAGGCGGGCAGGCACAACCCGCACTGGACACAGCGGTCGGCCAGCGCCACCAGCGGGTCGGCGGAGGGCAGGGGGGCTGCGGGCATGGCGGGATCCTAGCATCGGCCTGCCCTGACTTGCGGTGTCCCCCGGGGGCCGCTATCATTCCGCCTCTTTCGTTCCACCTTCACAACGCGAGGCGAATTTCCGTCGGACGTCCCTGTCGGGATGGATGCGGAATCAGCCCGACCACGCACCCCTATAAAGAGTTGTCATGAAGACTTTCAACGCCAAGAACGAGACCGTCCAGCGCGACTGGTACGTCGTCGATGCGTCGGGCAAAACGCTCGGCCGCTTGTGCTCCGAACTCGCGCGTCGTCTGCGCGGCAAGCACAAGCCTGTCTACACCCCCCATGTCGATACCGGCGATTACCTCGTTGTGATCAACGCCGAGAAGATCGCGGTTACGGGCAACAAGCTCCAGGACAAGATGTACTACCGGTTCACCGGTTACGTCGGCAACCTGAAGAGCGAGACCCTCGGTCAGGCGCTTGAGCGCCATCCGGAGCGCGTCATCGAAATCGGCGTGAAGGGCATGCTGCCGAAGAATACGCTCGGCCGTGCCATGTACCGCAAGCTCAAGGTCTACAAGGGCTCCGAGCATCCGCACACCGCACAGCAGCCGCAGCCGCTGGACATCTAAGGTACGAACATGGCTATCCAGCAGAATTACGGCACCGGCCGCCGCAAGTCCTCCACCGCCCGCGTGTTCCTGCGCAAGGGCGAGGGCAAGATCACCATCAACCAGCGTACGATCGAAGACTTCTTCGGTCGCGAGACGGCACGCATGATCGTGCGTCAGCCGCTTGAGCTGACCCAGTCGACCGACAAGTTCGACGTCAACGTCACGGTCGCCGGCGGCGGCATCACCGGCCAGGCCGGTGCGATCCGCCTGGGCATCGCCCGTGCGCTGGTCGAGTACGACGAGTCGCTGAAGTCCGAGCTGCGCAAGGCCGGCTTCATCACCCGCGACGCGCGTGAAGTCGAGCGTAAGAAGGTCGGTCTGCACAAGGCCCGCCGCGCTTCGCAGTTCTCGAAGCGCTAATAATTTTCGGGTTACAATTTGTTCCATAGCCCCGTCGCCAAGCGGTAAGGCACCTGACTCTGACTCAGGCATTCGGTGGTTCGAATCCATCCGGGGCTGCCAGACAAAACAAGAAACCCGCCGCAAGGCGGGTTTCTTGTTGTCTGCCGAATGGGCCTCGAGAAGATCGAATCGCCCGGACGCCCTTCGTGTGGGGCATTGTTATTGCGCGGCGCCGCGTGATCGCCCAGCGACGACTGGCCGGTCTGCACCGGGCCTTACGATTGTCTGGCATGCGAAGCGGCGGACGATGCGCCCGGCAAGCAGTTACAATTGCAACCATCTCACTCGGGCAAGAGCCACGGATCACCGATGAAGCTTGGATCGTTGAAGGAAGGCGGCCGCGACGGCACGCTGATCGTCGTCTCGCGCGACCTGACCCGCGCCGTGCGCGCCATCGGCATCGCCGACACGCTGCAGCGCGCGCTCGAAGACTGGTCCAACACGGCGCCACGCCTGAACGCACTGTCAGATGCGCTCAACGCCGGTACCGCCGCCGACGCTTTCGATCTGGACATGAACACCCTGGCGGCGCCACTGCCGCGTGCCTATGAATTCGTCGATGGCTCGGCCTACCTGCCGCACGTCGAGCGCGTGCGCCGCGCGCGCGGCGCCGAAGTGCCGGAGAGCTTCTACGTCGATCCGCTGATGTACCAGGCCGTCAGTGCCGGCTTCTACGGGCCGCGCGACCCCGTTCGCGTGCCGAGCGAGGACTACGGCATCGACCTGGAAGCCGAAGTCGTGATCGTGACCGACGACGTGCCGATGGCGGCCACGCCGGAACAGGCTGCCTCGCACATCCAACTGGTGGGCCTGGTCAACGACGTGTCGCTGCGCAACCTGATTCCGGGCGAGCTGGCCAAGGGCTTCGGCTTCCTGCAGTCCAAGCCGCGCTCGGCGTTGAGCCCGGTGTTCGTCACGCCGGACGAACTCGGCGACGTGTGGAACGACAGCAAAGTGCACCTGCCGCTGCTCACCCACATCAACGGCGAATGGTTCGGCGCGCCCGAAGCGGGTGTGGACATGCAGTTCAATTTCGCCCAACTCGTCGCGCACGCGGCCAAGACGCGTCCGTTGTCGGCGGGCACGATCGTCGGTTCGGGCACGGTGGCCAACCAGGACACTTCGCTGGGCGCCTCGTGCTTCGCCGAGAAGCGCACGGTCGAGACGCTCGAGCACGGCAAGCCGCTGACGCCGTTCATGAAGTACGGCGACACCGTGCGGATCGAAATGCTCGACCAGGAAGGCCGCAACATCTTCGGCACCATCGAGCAGCGCATCGAGCGGCATACGACAAACTGAGCTGACCAGCGGCACCGGGACCCGCGAGATGCGGGACCGGGTTTACGGATCGGGAGCGCGAGGCATGGGCGGGCAACTGCAGTTGTATTCGTACTGGCGCTCAAGCGCGGCGTATCGCGTACGCATCGGTCTCAACCTGAAAGGCCTCGCGTACGAGACGTTGCCGGTTCACCTGCTCCGGGGGGGCGGTGAGCAGCACGGCGAGTCGTTCCGCCGGGCCAATCCGCAAGGTCTGGTCCCGGTACTCAAGCACGGCGACCTGCTGATACGACAGTCGCTGGCGGTGCTGGAATACCTCGACGAGGCTTTTCCGGGCCATCCGCTATTGCCGCAAGCGGCGCACGACCGCCAACGCGTGCGCTCGATCGCGCTGGCGATCGCCTGCGACATCCATCCGCTCAATAACCTGCGCGTGCTGCAGTACTTCGAGCGCAGTTGGGGCGTGCCGCAGCCCGGCCGTGACGGCTGGGTGCGTCACTGGATCGAAGAAGGGTTCGCGGCGCTCGAAGCGATGCTGGCCGACGATCCGACGACCGGCCGCTACTGTTTCGGCGATACGCCGGGCATGGCCGACTGTTGCCTGGTGCCGCAGATCTACAACGCGCGCCGATTCCATATCGACATGGCGGCCTATCCCACGCTGCTGCGCATCGATGAAGCCTGCCAGGCGCTGCCGGCCTTCGAGGCTGCGCGCCCGGAGCGGCAGCCGGACGCGCCGCCCGAATAGAGCGGCGCCAGGCGCACGGGTCAATGCGTGTGCGCGTCGTCCTCGGTGAAGACCTCGGCGTAAGGGTCGTGCTCGCCGCTGCTGCCTTCCGAGAGGCGGAACTTCAGGGCCAGGCCGTCGCGCGAGTCGGCGGCGCGCAGCGCCTCCTCCATCTCGATCTTGCCGGTCTTGTGCAGACGGAACAGGCACTGGTCGAAGCTCTCCATGCCATCTTCCAGTGATTCTTCCATCGCCTGCTTGATCTCGTGGACCTGTCCGCGGCGCATCAGGTCGCGGATCATCGGCGTGTTGATCAGCACCTCGGTCGCGGGCAGGCGGCGACCATCGACACCCACGACCAGTCGCTGCGAGATCACCGCGCGCAGGTTCAGCGCGAGGTTCATCAGCACGTTCTTGTGCGCCGACTCGTTGAAGAAGTTGAGGATGCGTTCCAGCGTCTGGTCGGCGTTGTTGGAGTGCAGCGTCGCCAGGCACAGGTGACCGGTTTCGGCGAAGGCGATCGCCGCCTCCATCGTGGTCGCGTCGAGGATTTCGCCGATCAGGATGACGTCCGGCGCCTCACGCATCGCGTTCTTCAGCGCGTTGTGGAAGGCATGGGTGTCCAGGCCGACCTCGCGCTGGTTGACGATCGACTTCTTGTGCTTGTGCAGGTATTCGATCGGGTCCTCGATGGTGAGGATGTGGCCCGACGTGTTGCTGTTGCGGTGGTCGATCATCGAGGCCAGCGTGGTCGACTTGCCCGAACCGGTCGAGCCGACGATCAGCACCAGGCCGCGAGGGGCCATGATGATGTCCTTCAGCACCTGCGGCAGTTGCAGTTCCTCGATCGAGGGGATCGCGCTGCGGATCGCGCGGATGACCATACCGACTTCGCCGCGCTGCTTGAACACGTTGATGCGGAAGCGTCCGGCCTCCTGCAGGGCCAGCGCCATGTTCAACTCCAGCTCGCGCTCGAAGATCGGCACCTGTCCCTCGTCCATCAGGGAGTAGGCGATCTTCTTGACCATGCCCGGCGGCAGACCGGTGTTGCCCAACGGGTGCAGCTTGCCCTCGACCTTGATGTAGACCGGCGCGCCGGTGGTCAGGAACATGTCCGAAGCGTTCTTGTCCGTCATCAGCTTCAGGAAATAGCCGATGTCCATGTATCCAACCCTCAATTACGGCGGCGAACCGTTGCAAGCGCGCCGCAGGCTTCCGACAATGGCCGCGCGCTACCCCAAACGTCACGGCACCCCTATGCGTACAAGCTTCGCACAAATCCGATTGCTACTGCTGGCTCTGGTTCTCGCTTTGGCCTCGGCCGGATGCGCGTCGATGCCGCCCCCCACCGGGGAGCTCGCGACCGCGCAACAGTCGGTCACGCGCGCCGACGGCGCCGATGCGGACCAGTATGCTGCCCCGGAGATCGGCGCCGCCCGCAGTGAGCTAGGGCAGGCGCAGGCCGCCATGGCCGACGGTCGCGAGGACGATGCGCGCCGACTGGCCCTGGCCGCTGCCGCCGATGCCGACCTGGCCTACGCCAAGAGCCGAGACGCCCTGGTCACCGCCGAACTCAACCACCGCCGCAGCGAAGTCGCCGAACTGCGTCAGCGCCTGCAGACCGGAGACGACCGATGAGCTTCCGCAAGATCCTGCCGGCGCTGCTGCTGGCCGCAGCCTTGGGTGCGCAGGCCGCCGACGACGTCGATGTCGCCCGCCTCAGCCAACGGCTGTCCGCGGTGGAGGCCGACCCGCAGCTCAACACGTTCGCTTCGTACGAACGCCTGCAGGCGCGGCAGGCCATCGATGCGCTGGCGCAGGCCGGCAGGCGCGAACGCACTCCGGCGCTCTACCTGGCCGAGCGCCGCGTGCAGATTGCCGAGATCAGCGCCCGCAGCCAGTCTGCCCAGCGTGAGGTCGACCGTCTCGACCGCGAACGCAGCGAATTGCTGATCGAAGCCAGCCGACGCGACGCCGAGGTGGCCCGTGCCGAAAACGAGCGCCTGCGCTCGCAGGCTCAGATGCAGGCCGAAGAAGCCGAACGCCTGCGCCTGCAATCGGAAGCCGATGCCGTGGCGATGGCCGATGTCGAAACCGCGCTGAAAGGCGTGGCCGGCGCGCAGACCGCGCGTTTGAACGCCGCCCGCGAGCGTGAGGCCGCCTTGGCGCGCCAGGAGGCCGAGCTGATGACCGGCGGGAAGTTGCCGCCGTCCAAGCGCGATGGACGTGGCGAGGTGTTCACGCTGGCAAAGAATTCGTTCGCCTCCGGCAAGGCCGCCCTGAGCGATAGCGCCGGCAGCACGGTCGGCACGCTGGCCGCCTATGTGCAGGCCACTCAGGCCGGCACGGTGAAGGTCGAAGCGCAGGCGGCCGATGCCAAGCTGGCACAGCGTCGCGCCGAAGCCGTACGCGATGCGCTCGTCGCCGGTGGTGTGGCGAGCTCGCGCATTCAGGTTTCAGGGCGCAGCGGGAAGGGCGATCGCGTCGAAGCGGTCGTCGGCTCAAAATAACGAAGAAAATCACAATGTTGCATCAACGGCTGCTGCAGCGGTGTTGAGCTGCGCGGTACCTTCGCGATGCGCCGACGCCGCTCGTCGCCGCGGCTTTGGACGGCCTTGCCGACCCCAACGGGGAGGAGTAGGGTCGAATACCCAAGCGGCCTGATTTCCGCTTGGCGATGAGCCAGGTCGATGACGCAGATTCAGATTTCGCAGGAACCCGACGCCGATCGCTGGATCGCTGCGGGCCTGCGTAATCCAGGTCTGCTCACCTTGGCGCCCCTGATGACTTTCCCCGCAACGCCTCGGCCCTGGCCGGGGCGTTTGCATTTGTCCTGAAGGAGGCTTTCATGTTCGAAGAACGACCGCAGCCAGAGATCGACGCGCTGATCAAGTCCAACCCGGAATTCAAGCAGCTCTATCAGCGCCACAAGGATCTCGACAAGAAGGTGATGGATGCCGAACTCGGCGTATTGCCGATCGACGACATCACTCTGGGACAGATGAAGCGCGAGAAGCTGGCTGCCAAGGACCGTCTGGTCCAGTTGTACGACGCTACACCGCATTGACCATTTCCCGCCGCGGGCAGCGGCAGCCTCCTCGTCGGCTGCCGCTGCCCGCGTTGCCTGGGAACCCCGCAACGGATGGTCGCCGCCGCAACGGCGGCAGGCGGAATGGCCCGTCCGGCTAGAATGGCCGGGTCCCGCCGCGGAACCGCGGCTTCCGGAACCCGCGCAACCGCATGGCCATCCACAATTCCGTACTCGAACTGATCGGCGCCACGCCGATCATCAAGGCGCAGCGCCTGGATACTGGCGTCTGCGAGCTCTACCTCAAGCTCGAATCGCAGAACCCGGGTGGCTCGATCAAGGACCGCATCGGCCTGTCGATGATCGAGGGCGCCGAGAAGGCGGGCAGGATCAAACCCGGCGACACCCTGGTCGAAGGCACCGCCGGTAACACCGGCATCGGCCTGGCGCTGGTCGCCCAGCAGAAGGGCTACAAGCTGCTGCTGGTTGTGCCCGACAAGATGAGCCGCGAGAAGATCTTCAACCTCAAGGCGATGGGCGCGCAGGTGGTGCTGACGCGTTCGGACGTGGCCAAGGGCCATCCCGACTACTACCAGGACATGGCCGAACGCATCGCCCGCGAAACCCCGGGTGCTTACTTCATCAACCAGTTCGGCAACCCGGACAATCCGGCCGCACACGAGTTCGGCACCGG
>DATDBD010000289.1:0-4699 GCA_036525015.1 Lysobacter sp. | reverse complement strand
CAAGGACCTGATCATCGGCGAGCCGGAGTCCGACGACGTCCACACCAAGCCGGCGGTGTCGTTCATGGGCGTGATCGCGCAGATCGCGGTCATCGACATCGTGTTCTCGCTCGACTCGGTGATCGCCGCCGTGGGCATGGCCAATCAGACGCCGGTCATGGTGGCCGCGATCCTCGCCGCGGTGGCCGTGATGCTGCTGGCCGCAAAGCCGTTGGGCCAGTTCATCGACCACAACCCGACCATCAAGATGCTGGCGCTGGCCTTCATCGTGCTGGTGGGCGTGTACCTGATCGCCGATGGCTTCGAGATGCACATTCCGAAGGGCTACATCTACGGCGCGATGGGCTTCTCGGCGCTGGTCGAGTGCCTGAACCTGTGGTCCAAGCGCCGCGCCCAGAGCCGTCTGCAGCCTGAGTGACGCGAGGCTGGGAGGGCGCGCTCCATTGCGCGCCGTCCCGGTGGGTGTTGCAATGCCGGCAATGTCACGGAAGGAGTCGCGCCATGTCACGTTTCCCCCACGCCCGCCTGGTCCAGGTCTTCGTTCTGGCCTGCCTGGTCGCGCTGCTGAGCGGCTGCGGTTACAACAGCATCCAGCAGAAGGACGAGGCGGTCACCGCCGCCTGGTCGCAGGTGCTGAACGTCTACAAGCGCCGCGCCGACCTTGTGCCCAACCTGGTCAACACCGTGCGCGGCTACGCCAGCCATGAGCAGCAGGTTCTGACTCAGGTAACCCAAGCGCGCTCGAAGGTCGGCAGCATCAACGTCAACGCCAACGATCCGGCGTCGCTGGCGCAGTTCCAGCAAGCCCAGGGCGAGTTGCAGAGCGCGATCGGTCGCCTGCTGGTGGTCAGCGAGAACTACCCGCAGCTCAAGGCCGACCAGAACTTCCTGCAGTTGCAAGCGCAACTGGAAGGCACCGAGAACCGCATCACGGTCGAGCGCCAGCGCTACATCGGCACGGTGCAGGAGTTCAACACCTACATCCGCCAGTTCCCGGTCAACCTGACGGCGATGGTGTTCGGCTACAAGCCCAAGCCCAACTTCACCGTCGACAACGCCGCGCAGATCCAGGAACCGCCCAAGGTCGATTTCGGCCAGCCGCCGGCGCAGCCGCAGCCGCCACAGCAGCAGCCTCAGCCGCAGCAGCAGCCGCCGGCACAACAACCGCCGACGCAGCAACCGGCGCCGGCCAACGGCTGATCCCGCTCGGTATCCGGCCGTGATCTGGCGGCGCATCGTTGCGCTGATCGTGTTGATGCTCGCCTGCGCGCTCGCGCAGGCGCAGCAGCTCGCGCCGATTCCGCCGCTGACCTCGCCCGTGGTCGATACCACCGGCACGATCGATGCGGCCACGCGGCAGAAACTCGAGGCCCAGGCGCTCGCGCTGCAGCAGCGCAAGGGCAGCCAGTTGCAGGTGCTGGTCGTGCCGACCACGCAGCCGGAAGATATCGCGCAGTACGGCGTGCGTGCGTTCGAGCAATGGAAGATCGGCCGCAAGGGCGTCGATGACGGTCTGATAGTGATCGTCGCCAAGGACGACCGCCGCGTCCGCATCGAAGTCGGCTATGGATTGGAAGGCGCGATCCCCGACGCGACCTCGGCGCGGGTGATCCAGGAATACATGGTGCCCAAGTTCAGGGCCGGCGATTACGCCGGCGGCATCAGCGACGCCACCGGCGTGCTGGTCAAACTGATCGACGGCGAACCCCTGCCGGCGCCGATGGCCGACCACCGCAGCGAGCGACGCGGACGCGGTGGCAGCAACTGGGTGTTCGCTTTGTTCGTCGCCTTCATCGTCGCCCAGGTGGCGCGCGGCATCTTCAGCCGTGCACCGTCGCTGGTGCGCGGCGTGCTCGCCGGCGGCGCCGCCGGCGCCATCGCCTGGCTGATCTCGTCGATGGTGCTGGTCGGCGGCATCGGCGCGCTGGTCGGATTCTTTATGAGCCTGGCCACGGTGCCGACGGGCCGCTATGCCCGCGACCGCGGCTGGGGCGGCTGGGGTGGCGGTGGTTTTGGCGGCGGCGGCTTCGGCGGCGGAGGTGGCGGCGGCTGGGGTGGTGGCGGTGGCATGAGCGGAGGCGGTGGCGCCTCCGGTAGCTGGTGAGCCGGCACCGATGAGGACCTGACCGATGCGCCTGCTCAAACACCTGTTTCCTCCGTCGGCCAAGCGCCTGTTCCCGGGCGAGAGTCTGCAGCGCATCGCCCAGGCGATCGCCGAAAGCGAGCGGCTTCACACCGGCGAGATCTGCTTCGCCGTCGAGCCGGCCCTGCATCCGCGCGCAGTGCTGGGCGGACGCGATGCGCGCTCACGCGCGCATGAGGTGTTCGCGCAGCTGCGGGTCTGGGACACGCAGGCCAACAACGGTGTGTTGCTGTACCTGCTGCTGGCCGACCATCGCATCGAGATCGTCGCCGACCGAGGCTTCCAGGGTCGGGTCAGTGACGAGCAGTGGCGCGGCGTGTGCCAGTTGATCGAGGAGCGGTTGCGCGCCGGTGAGCCCGAGGCGGCCGTGCTGGGGGGCGTGCAGGCGCTTTCCGGGTTGGTGATCGAGCACTTCCCGCGCGGCGATGGCGATCACGACGTCAACGAGTTGCAGGACCTTCCCTACGTCCTGTAGCGGCGGGCCGACCGTAGGGGTCGAAGTAGCGGCGGCGAAGTCGATGGCGGACTGCTGTCCCTGCGGCAGTCGTGCTCGGGCACAATAAGGGCAACACCGACCTGCCTCGGAACCGCATGACCGTCCTGCACCAGATCGACCCGATCGCTTTTCATCTCGGCCCGCTTCAGGTGCACTGGTACGGGATCATGTACCTGCTGGGCTTCGGCCTGGCGTGGTGGCTCGGCCAGCGCCGCGTGCGCGCCGGCCGCTTGCCGGGTGTCGGCGAGCAGGCCTATGGCGACCTGTTGTTCTACGCGATGCTCGGTGTCGTGCTCGGCGGGCGCCTGGGCTACGTCTTCTTCTACTCCTTCGGCGACCTGATGAAGGATCCGCTGATGCTGTTCCGCATCTGGGAAGGCGGCATGAGCTTCCACGGCGGGTTGATCGGCGTGATCGCCGCGGCCTGGTATTGGTCGCACCGCCACCGGCTGCGCCTGTTCGACACCATGGACTTCGTCGCGCCTCTGGTGCCGCCGGGGCTGGGCTTCGGACGCATCGGCAACTACATCGGCGGCGAGCTGTTCGGAAAGTTCACCGACGCTGGCTGGGGTGTGGTGTTCCCGCGTGCGCCGGAGTTCAGCGGCTGGTCGATGGAGCAGATCCAGGCGCAGTTCGCGACCGGCGCGCTCGACCGTTTCGCGCGCCATCCCTCGCAGCTGTACCAGGCCTTCCTCGAGGGTCTGGTGATGTTTGCGCTGCTGTGGTGGTTCTCGCGCAAGCCGCGGCCGCGTTATGCGGTGTCGGGTCTGTTCGCGTTGCTCTACGGCTGCTTCCGTTTCCTGGTCGAGTTCGTGCGCGTGCCGGACCAGCAGATCGGCGACCACGGCTACCTCGCGTTCGGGTGGCTGACGATGGGCCAGGTGCTGAGCCTGCCGCTGATCGCCATCGGCCTGTACCTGTTCTGGCTGTCGCGCCGCTCGCCGGTGGTGCAGCCGCTGCCGGCCAAGGGGTAAGCGCGATGAAGCAATACCTGGACCTGCTACGCCATGTGCTGGAACACGGCACCGACAAGGCCGACCGCACCGGCACCGGCACGCGCAGCGTGTTCGGATGGCAGATGCGGTTCGACCTGGGCCAGGGTTTCCCGCTGATCACCACCAAAAAGCTGCACCTGCGCTCGATCGTGCACGAGCTGCTGTGGTTCCTGCAGGGCGAAACCAACACTGCCTACCTCAAGGACAACAAGGTCAGCATCTGGGACGAGTGGGCCGACGCGCAGGGCGAGCTGGGCCCGGTGTACGGCAAGCAGTGGCGGCGCTGGGCCGGCGCGGACGGCATCGAGATCGACCAGATCCGCTGGGTGGTGGATGAGATCAAGCGCAATCCCGACTCACGCAGGCTGATCGTCTCGGCCTGGAACGTCGCCGATCTTCCGAAGATGGCGCTGATGCCGTGCCACACGATGTTCCAGTTCTACGTCGCGGACGGAAAGCTCAGCTGCCAGTTGTACCAGCGCAGCGGCGACATCTTCCTCGGCGTGCCGTTCAACATCGCCAGCTACGCGCTGCTGACCCAGATGGTGGCGCAGGTCTGCGGGCTGGGCGTGGGTGATTTCGTCCACACGCTGGGCGATGCGCACCTGTACACCAATCATTTCGAACAGGCGCACGAGCAGCTTTCGCGCACGCCGCGACCGTTGCCGACGCTGCGCCTGAATCCCGAAGTTAGCGACCTCTTCGGCTTCCGCTACGACGACATTGCCATCGAGCACTACGACCCGCTGCCGGCAATCAAGGCGCCGGTGGCGGTCTGAATCGATGGAGCTGGTACTGGTCGCAGCACTGGATCGGCATGGCGCCATCGGGCGCGACAACGATCTGCCGTGGCGCCTGCCCGACGACCTCAAGCGTTTCAAGGCGCTGACGCTGGGCAAACCGGTGTTGATGGGGCGCAAGACCGCGCAGTCGCTCGGACGCGCGCTGCCGGGGCGGCGCAATCTGGTGCTGACGCGTTCGGGACAGGTGCCCTACGAGGGCATGCAGGCGGTGGCTTCGGTCGAGGAGGCGTTGCGCGCGGCTGCCAACGACGGTGCGCAAGCG
>DATDBD010000288.1:0-6322 GCA_036525015.1 Lysobacter sp. | reverse complement strand
AGGCTGTGGCTGTGCTCCTGGAATGCGGCGTTGTTGACCAGGATGTCGAGCTTCCCGAACGCCCTCACCGCCTGGGTCACGGCCTGTTCGCAGAACCGTGTGTCCTTGACGTCGCCGGAGATGACGATGCAGCGCCGCCCTTCCTTCTCGACCTGCCGGCGCGTCTGCTGCGCATCCTCATGCTCGCTCAGATACGCGATCGCCACATCGGCGCCCTCGCGCGCGAACAGCACGGCGACGGCGCGGCCTATTCCGGAGTCGCCGCCGGTCACCAGCGCCACCATGCCATCGAGCTTTCCACTGCCGCGGTACTCCGGGGCCAGGTAACGCGGTTTCAGAGCAAGTTCCGATTCCATGCCGGGCTTGCGCAGATGTTGCGCCGGCAGCGGCGGCTCTGGCTGATTGCGCGCGCCTGCCTGCACCGGCTTCTTCTTTTCCTCCGCGCATTTCTTCACCGGCGGCTTCTTCGCGTCCTTGTGATCGATGCGGCTCTGGATGGCGCGCTGATCGCTCACGGGCCGTCGCACGGACGCCGCCTTGTGCTGGGTTGTGTTTGCGCTCTCATGCTTGCTCATGGACGTAGCTCAAAATTCGGTATCGGCATGAGTTTCGGAATGAAGCTCGTACACGCACGTGAAGGGGACGCAAGATGGTTGTTCCTTGATTCGCGCGCGTAGCCTGTTCAGCGACACCCGGCGTCCGCGCAACATTTTCTACACGAGCGATGCCGTAACTTCATTCGCGTGCGAATCGCGCAGATCTCTCCGCTGTATGAAGCTGTACCGCCCCTGCTCTATGGCGGCACCGAGCGGGTTGTCGCGTATCTGACTGACGCGCTGGTGGACGCAGGGCACGAGGTAACGCTGTTCGCATCGGCCGACACGCGCACGCGCGCCACGCTGGCGCCGATGCGCGACCAGGCGATCCGGCTGGACCCGGCCCCCCTCAAATCCGACCTGGCAGCGCACCTGACGCTGTTGCACGAGGTGCGGCGACGCGCGCATGAGTTCGACATGCTGCATTTCCACGTCGACCTGCTGCACTACCCATTCTTCGAGGATTGCGCCGGCAAGACCATCACCACGCTGCATGGCCGTCTGGACCTGAAAGACCTGCCGCAGGCCTACCGCCGCTGGCCGCAGTTCCCCCTGGTTTCGATCTCGGACCGTCAGCGCCAGCCCTTGGGCAACGTCAACTGGGTGGGCACCATCCATCACGGACTTCCGTCCGACCTGCTGCGGTATTCGCCGATTCCCGCCGGTGGCTACCTGGCGTTTCTCGGCAGGATTTCGCCTGAAAAGCGCGTGGACCGGGCCATTGCCATCGCCCGCAGGGCGGGGATCCCGCTGCGGATCGCAGCGAAGATCGATGTGGTCGACCGGGCGTATTTCGAAAGCGATATAGCGCCGCTGCTCGACGGCAACGGCGTCGAGTTCATCGGCGAGATATCGGACGAAGAGAAAGGCCAGTTCCTCGGCAATGCGCTGGCATTGTTGTTCCCGGTGGACTGGCCGGAGCCGTTCGGCCTGGTGATGGTCGAAGCGATGGCGTGTGGCACGCCGGTGGTGGCCTGGAACTGCGGCTCGGTTCCCGAAGTGATCGAGCCTGGCGTCACTGGATGCATCGTCGAATCCGTGTAGCAGGCCGTGGACGCACTGCCCGCCGTGCTGGCACTCGACAGGCGCACGATCCGCGAACGCTTCGAGCACCGGTTCAGCGCGAGGGTCATGGCCGCGTCTTATGTGGATGTCTATCAGCAATTGCTGCAGCAGGACGAAGCCCTGCAGCGTCTGATCGCCTAGGGCGCCGGGCATGGATCCGGCCGCCTCCGCCTCGTTGAACACCAGCTATGTGCTGAAGGATGGCGACAGCTTCCTCATCGCCACCCGCCTGGGCGACGTCGAGGGTGGCGCCGACGGCCTGTTCCACAACGACACGCGGATACTGTCGCGGTATCGATTGGTTCTGGGCGACAGCGCGCCGTTGCTGCTGAGCTCATACGTGACCCGCGACAACGTGTTCTTCGTCGCGCACCTGACCAACCGCCAGCTGCCGCCGCTCGGCAACGACGCTTCCACCGGGCAGGGCCTGGTCTACATCAAGCGCATGCGCTTCCTGCACGCGGACCGCCTCTACGAGAGGGTGGTGTTGCACAACTACGGCAGCATCCCGGCGCATGTGCCGGTGACGTTCGAGGTCGACGCCGACTTCTGCGACATGTTCGAGGTGCGCGGCAGCACGCGCTCGCGGCGTGGCGAAAGCCTGCCGACAGAAGTGCTCGAGCACGGCGAAATCTTCCGTTATCGCGGGCTGGATTCGGCGCTTCGCAGCTCTTCGATAGCCTTCTCGACCACGCCGATGCGCGTTGCCGGGGGCACGGTGGAGTTCCAGGTCGAGCTACCCGCTGGCGGGCGGCAAGCGATTCACATCGAAGTAGGCGGCGAGATGGCGCTGCCGGCTCGCGATCGGTTCCGCGCCGCGGCGGCGCTGGCGCGCTCGCGCATGCGCAAGCGCGCACGCAGCAGCGCCCGCATCTGCAGCGAAGGGCCCTTGTTCAATGATTGGATGGACCGGTCGCGCGCCGACCTGGCGATGCTGACCAGCGAACTGGAGACCGGACCGTACCCGTACGCCGGCGTGCCGTGGTTCTCCACGCCGTTCGGCCGCGATGCGGTCATCACCGCGTTGCAGACGCTGTGGCTGGATCCCGGCCTCGCACGCGGCGTGCTGGCATTCCTGGCGAGCCACCAGGCCCAGGAGGATTCCGCGTTCATGGATTCCGCGCCGGGCAAGATCATGCACGAGACGCGCAAGGGCGAGATGTCGACGCTCGGCGAGTTGCCGTTCGGGCTCTACTACGGCGGCGTGGATACCACTCCGTTGTTCATCGGCCTGGCCGGCGCCTATCTGCACCGCACCGGCGACCAACCGTTCATCGACTCGATCTGGCCACAGCTCGTCGCCGCCACGGGCTGGATCGAACGCGTCTGCGATGCCAATGCGTTTGGCTTCCTCGACTATGCGCGCGGCCAGGACAGCGGCCTGGCCAACCAGGGTTGGAAGGACAGTTCCGATTCGGTCTTCCACGCCGATGGCCGCCCGCCGCAGGGAGCGATCGCGCTGGTGGAGGTGCAGGGCTATGTCTTCGCGGCGCTGCGCGCGATGGCGGACATGGCGCGCGTGCGTGGCGACAAGGGTTCGGTCGCGCGCTGGCTAGGGCGCGCCGAGCGCATGCGCGCCGAAGTGGAACGGCGCTTCTGGATACACGAGCGCGGCTACTACGGCATCGCCATCGATGCGACCGGAGAGTTGTGCGCGGTGCGCGCCAGCAACGCGGGACACCTGTTGTACAGCGGACTGCCCGATGCCGGGCGCGCGGCGCAGGTGACGGGACAGTTGCTGGACGCTTCATTCTTCAGCGGCTGGGGCGTGCGCACGCTGGCACAGGGCGAGACGCACTACAACCCGATGTCCTATCACAACGGGTCGGTGTGGCCGCACGACTCTGCGCTGTGCGCGGCCGGCATCGCCGCCTACGGCCAACGCCAGGCCGCGACGCGGTTGCTGCGTGGCGCCTTCGAGTCGGCGGTACATTTCGATATGCGCCTGCCCGAACTGTTCTGCGGTTTCGCACGCACGCCCGGCAGCGCGCCGGTGGCCTATCCGGTGGCCTGCCTGCCGCAGGCGTGGGCAGCCGGCTCGCCTTTCATGCTGGTGCAGGCCTGCCTGGGCATCAGCATCGACGGCAACAGCGGTGAGGTCGCCATCGAAAGGCCGCAACTGCCCGTAGGCATCGACGAGGTGGTGGTACGCCACATTCCCATCGGCCCGTACCGCATCCATCTGGTATTGAAGCGACTCAACGAGCGCGTCGGCGTGTTCGTGGAAGGGCGCGATGCGTGCCACGTGCCGGTGCGTATTCGCGCCTGATGGGCTTACGCAAGGCGCCAAGTGGTTGGCGCGCCGAACCCGCCCTACGGTTCGAGCAAACGGTCCAGCGTGCCCGATTCGCGCATCCGCGTGCGCCACCAGTCCAGTGCCGCGCCGGATTCGTCGCTGCGCCAGGCCAGGTAGAAAGTTTCCGGCGGTTTGGGTTCCTCGACCTGGCGTTCCACCAGCTCGCCGGCCTCGATGCCGGGACGGGCGTAGTGCTCCGGCAGGAAGCCGAAGCCGGCTCCCGCCACCTGGTAGGCGTATTTGCTGCGCATGTCCGGCACGGTCAACGCGTCCTGGCCGAACAGCATGCCGGTCGTGCGCGGCGGCAGGTTGCGCGCCGAATCGGCGACGGCGATGGCGCGATGCGCGCGCAGGTCCGCCTTGGCCAGCATTTTTTTCCCCTTGGCGAGCGGGTGCGCGGGCGCGACTGCGAACACGAACGGCACCACGCCCATTGGCTCGGCGATGTAACCGCCGCCCGAGGGCCCGTCGCCGGCCGCACCGACCAGCAGATCGACGCGCCGATCCAATAGCGCCTCCCAGGTGCCGGACAGCGCCTCGGTGGCCACGCGCAACCGGGTCTGGTCGGCGACGGCGTAGAACGCGGCGATATCCGCCACCAACCCCAGCGGCGACAACATCGAATCCATGCCGATGGCGAATTCGGTTTCCCAGCCCGAAGCCACGCGGCGCACGCGAAGCTCCAGGTCCTGCGCCGCCTTCAGCAGGTAGCGGCCTTCCTTGAGCAGCTCGTGGCCGGCATCGGTGAGCGCGACGCGCGGCCCGAGGCGCTCGAACAGCTGCACCCCCAGATCGTCCTCCAGCTTGCCGACGACGTAGGAGATGGTCGAAGGCACACGATGCAACTCCTTCGCGGCACCGGCGAACGAGCCGCGACGGTCGATGGCGTCGAGTACCTGCAGAGCTTCGAGGCTGATCCTGAGCATTCGATTTTTTCGATGATTGGAACGGAATCTTTCCGTTTTTCAAGAGCTTCCGCCAAGCGGATACTGCGCGCCAACCGAACGGCTTGGCGACTAAATGCCTCCAAGCCACCCGGCCAAATCATCGAAATATTCGCACATAACAGGAGCGCCAACATGCTGCAGGTTCGCAAGAGCGAAGACCGCGGGCTGGCCAACCACGGCTGGCTGAACTCCCACCACAGCTTTTCCTTCGCCGAGTACATGGACCCGAACCATGTCCACTTCGGCCCGCTGCGGGTCATCAACGAGGACCGCGTCGCGCCGGGCCAGGGCTTCGGCACGCACGGCCACCAGGACATGGAGATCATTTCCTATGTGCTGGGCGGCGCCCTGGAACACAAGGACAGCCTGGGCACCGGCTCGGTGATCCGCTACGGCGACGTGCAGCGCATGAGCGCAGGCACCGGCGTGCGCCACAGCGAGTTCAACCACTCGCCCAGCGAACCAGTGCACTTCCTGCAGATCTGGATCATCCCGTCGCAGCGGGGCATCGCGCCCAGCTACGAGGAGAAGCACTTCGCCCCGGACACCAAGCGCGGCCAGTTGCGCCTGGTCGGTTCGCCGGACGGTCGCGACGGCTCGGTGCTGATCCATCAGGACGCGTGGCTGTACGCGACGATCCTCGACGGCAGCGATCGCGTCGCCCACACGGTGCAAGGCGGTCGCGGTGCCTACGTGCATGTGATCCGCGGCAACCTGACCGTCAACGGCATCGTGCTGTCCGGCGGCGACGCGCTGAAGATCAGCGACGAAACGCAAGTCACCCTCGACCACGCGCAGGACGCCGAAGTGCTCCTGTTCGACCTTCCGCTTTGAAAGCATCCAAGGACATCGTCATGAATACCGTTAACAAAACTTCGTCGTCCAACACCCTGTTCGGCATCGGACGCGCGCTGCTAGGCGCGCTGTTCGTGGTCTCGGGCATCGGCAAGATCTTCGGCTTCGCCGGCGTCGCCGGCTGGATGGCCAGTGCCGGCCTGCCGTTCGCGCCGTTGCTGCTCACGCTGACCATCGCCGTCGAAGTGATCGGCGGACTGTTGCTGGTCATCGGCTGGCAGTCGCGCTGGGCCGCCCTGGCGCTGGCCGCGTTCCTGCTGCCGGTCACCGCGATCTTCCACGGTTTCTGGAGCGCCGACGATGCGCACTTCCAGGAACAGCTGACCGCCTTTTTGAAGAACGCGGCGATTCTTGGCGGCATGCTGCTGGTGTTCGAGCGCAGCACCGCAAAACGGCAGTAATCGTGCCAATGCATCCGCGTCGCGATGACCGCACACGGGTGCAATCCAATGCGCCGCATTGGTTGCAGTCTTGTCGCAGGAGAATGCGCGGGAGTGCGGTTGACCAAAACCTCGTCGAAACACGTTTTGTGCATCCCGCGATGGCACATGGCCATCCCCCGG
>DATDBD010000287.1:0-11143 GCA_036525015.1 Lysobacter sp. | reverse complement strand
CTTCGGCGATCGCGGTCATTTCCGCCAGCGTGAGCTGCTGGGCGCCTGGCTCGTCGCCATGAGAGAACACGCCGCCGGTGGCGCAGATCTTGATCACCTGCGCGCCGTACTTGTGCATCGTCCGCACGCTCTTGCGCCCTTGCTCGGGGCTGTCGACGTTGTACGGACCCTTCTGGTTCATCGACGGCGGGAAGAAGGTCGAATCGCAATGTCCGCCCGTGGCGCCAATGGCGTAGCCCGCGCCGACGATGCGCGGTCCGGTCAGCTTGCCCGCTTCGATCGCCTGGTTCAGGCCGATGTCGTTCCACGCATCGGAGCCGACATTGCGCACGGTCGTGAAACCGGCCTGGAGCGTACGTTGCGCGTGCGCCACCGCCAGCACCGACCAGAAGCGGTCGTTGAATTGCAGCCCGGTGTAGCCGCCGTAGGTCGGATCCGAATCCAGGTGCACGTGCATGTCGATCAGGCCGGGCAGCAGCGTCATGTCGCCCAGGTCGTAATGCGGCAGGCCCTCGCCGACGCTGCCGGCATCGCCACCTTGCACCACCTTCTCGATGCGTCCGTCGCGCACCACCACGCTGACGTTCTGCAGCATTCGGCCCGTACGCACATCGAGCATGCGCGCGGCCGAAACGACGGCATCGTCGGCCTGTGCAGCCAGCGCGGTACCTGCCGCCAGGCACAACGACAGTGCGCACAGCGCCCCCTTCAGGGCTCGGCTCAACGGGTGGGAAGCAGGCTGGAAGTGGATGGCAGAACGTTGGGCCATGATCGGGGCGCGCCTGATGAAGAGGTCGCGAGTATAGGCACGGCGCGGCGACCACCTGCCAGTGCGAAACGCTGCCCTTCGTCGCGCCGACCGACTGCGCAAAGCGCCCGTCTGCCGCGGTTATTCCGTGCCCACCAAGGTGGCCGGGGTGAAGGTGGGCAGCACCAGCTTGAAGTGGAACGGCTGTTTCGAACCGGTCGCGACAGGCCCCGTTTGCAGCCCGGGGTGCGCCTGGACGGCCATCGGTCCACACCTATCCCTGCATCCCCAAGAGGAGCCGGCACGCGCGACGATATCGACGCTGTACGGCTCCAGGTCGTGCAGGTAGCTGGTCATCGGGGTCTGGCACTGCTGGCAATAGCGCGGCTTGAACAGCATCGCGTGGACATTGCCCGTGAGCACCAGCATTCGGCCGCGTGGCAAGGCAGCGAAGCCGCGGCGAAGGTACTCCGCCATGGCGCGATCACGCGCCTGACTACCGCCCGAAGGTCCCTCGATGTCGTATGGGAAAAGGGCTACATCGCGGCCGGCGGCGCGCAGGCGCCGCATTGCCTCGACCAGATCGAGCATGGCCTGCGTGCGTCGGCCATCGTTGTCTTCCGGCGGCCTGCTCCATGCCTCGCGCTGTCGTAGCTCCGCTAACCGCCGTTGGTCCGCGGCATCCAGATATCGCGCGAGCACGGCGTGCTCGCCGCGTCGGACTTCCAGAGCCAGTAGTACCGGACCCTCGGCGGCATAGTGCGCCACCAACGCTTCGACCAGATCGGGAATCTCGCGGGTACCGTGCGCCTCGCCCAACACGATCAGCCGATGCGGCCCCGCCGCGGCGGCCAATTCATCAACGCCTTGTCGTATGGCTGAGGCCTGCGTTGCAAGTGGCATCCATGATCCGGCGGCCAGCAGTGCCGCCACGCGCATCCAATGTCGCATTGCCCCTTCCTTTTCCTGGCTTAGGAAAAGCAGTGGGGCCTCAGCCGCCAGGCTTCAAGCCGCCGGTTGCAGCATGAATGCAGGACCCGGCTGGAACCACGGCAGCATCCAGTGATCGAGCAGCAGGAAGGCGAACAGGGCCATCAGGTAGACGATGGAGTAGTTGAACACCTTCATCGCGTACAGCTCGTCCGGCGGGTTCATCAGCTTCCAGGCGTAGCCGAGGAACACCGCGCCCAGCACGAGCGCGCCGCCGAGGTAGAACAGGCCGCTCATGCCCGCCGCCCACGGCAGCACGGTCACCGCCACCAGCAGCACGGTGTAGAACAGGATCTGCCAGCGCGTGTACTCCACGCCGTGCGTGACCGGCAGCATAGGCACCATCGCGCGGGCGTAGTCGGCGCGGCGGAAGATCGCCAGCGCCCAGAAATGCGGCGGCGTCCACACGAAGATGATCAGCACCAGCAGCAGCGCATGCGGCCAGTCCCACTCGCCCTGCATGCCGGTGATCGAGGCCCAGCCCAGCAACGGCGGCGCCGCGCCGGCGATGCCGCCGATGACGATGTTCTGCGGCGTGGCGCGCTTGAGGAACACGGTGTAGATCACCGCATAACCGATCAGCGATGCGAAGGTCAGCACGGCGGTGATCGTGTTGACCCACAGCACCAGGACCAGCATCGACAACGCCGCCAGGATCAACGCGAACACCAGCGCCTGCGCCGGAGTGATCTGCCCGGCAACGATCGGACGCCACGAGGTGCGCGCCATCTTCGCGTCGATGCGCGAATCCAGCAGCTGGTTGATTGCCGCCGCACTGGATGCGGCCAGCCAGATGCCGAGGAAGCCAAGCACGCCGCGCCGGGTTTCCTCGGCCGTCGGCAGGCCGTCCACCGCCAGGAACATGCCGACCAGCGCGGTGAACACGATCAGCGCGACTACGCGCGGCTTGGTCAGGTCGAAGTATTGGCGGAAGGTGGGATGGCTCACGGCGGTCTCCATCAATGCTCAGGCGTGCGCAGGCGCGCCAGCAACGAGACCAGGACGAACAAAAGCAACACCGCGCCCGCGTTGTGCATCACCGCCACCGACAGGGGCAGGCCCAGCTTGACGTTGGCGATGCCCAGCGCGACCTGCGCCAGCGTCAGCAGACCCAGCAACACCGCCCAGCTGCGGATGCCCGGCGTGCGCAATAGCCGCAACGCGAACCACAGCAGGTAGAAGAAGACCACGACCGCCATCAAGCGATGCGCGAGCTGGATGGCGATGCGGGCCTCGCCATCGAGGATGCCGCCCTCGTAGTCGACGCCGATACCACGCCAGAGTACGAAGGCTTCGCGGAAATCGTGCGGCGGCCACCAGCGGCCGACGCAGGTCGGGAAGTCGTTGCCGCAGGCCAGAGCGGCATAGTTGGAGCTGGTCCAGCCGCCCAACGCGATCTGCACGCCCAACAGCACCAGGCCGACGATCACGAACTTGCGCAGCGTCTGCGCCTCGGCCAGCCGGATCGGCAGGTCGGTCGCGCGCCACGCGGTCCACAGCAGCAGCGAGAACGTCAGCAAGCCGCCCAGCAGGTGTCCCATCACGACGATGGGCTTGAGCAGCCAGGTCACCGTCCACATGCCCAGCAACGCCTGGAAGATGATCACCGCCAGCGTCAGTACCGCGATGCGCGAAAGGTCGAGGTTGCTCCAGCGCAACGCAGCGAACAGCAGGATCGCCTCGCCGAGCATGGCCAACCCCGACGCCGATGCGTGCTGGCCTTGCATGTAGAGCGGTATCGCTAGCGCGACCAATGCGGACGCGACGATCACCTGCAGCACTCCGTAGCGGCGCCTGCGCGCGGCCAGCAGCGCCAGGGTCAGCACCAGCACGCCCAGCGTGCCGGCGATCATGCGGTGGAACTGCTCGCGCCAGGCCTTGTGCACCTCGACCGGCCGGATCTGCGTGGCGGCGTGGTCGACGACCTGGCTGGCAGTAGTCGGCCATGCGGCGCGGCCATAGCAGGTAGGCCAGTCGGGGCAGCTCAGGCCAGCGTTGGACAGGCGCACGAACGCGCCGAACACGATCACGCCCAGCGCGAGCGCGACCGCCAGCCAGGCGATGCGGTGGAAGTGCCTGTATACCGCGGGCCGATGGACGGGCCTGCTGATGGTGGGCTTGGACACAGCGGGGTTGGACATGCAGAGGAGTCTCGCGCCTTCGTCACTTCAGCTTGAGCAGCCGGGCCAGATCGGTGCGCAGCCCGGACGGATCGAAGCCGGGAGGGTAGCGCAGTATGACGAAGCCATAGGGGTCGATCACGTAGACCGGGACGCCGCGCGGGTCTTCCACGCGCGGCAGCGATGCCCGCAGCTCGGGGCTCGACTGAAGCAGATGCAGCGTGGTCGGGCGCGCGGCACCGGCGGGCAGGTCGCAACTGGCCTGCGCCTGCGGGCAGATCCACAGCACGTCGACGTCGTTGGCGTCTTTGCCGAAAAGTTGCCAGACCGTGTTGATCTCGCGTGCAAGGTTGTCGCACTCTCTTGCGCAGCCCGGCGGCGGGGCCAGCGCGATGCGCCAGGTGCGCTTGGCGGGATTCCAGGTGTACTGGCCGCCATCGACCTGGCGAATCGTCACCTGGCGAAGATCGCCGGGCGGCTGCAGCAGCTCGCCATGGTTCTTCATGGATGCCGGACGCCAGCCGGAAAAACGCAACAGGCCGGCGGCGAGCATGCTGCCGAAAAAGAGCACAAGCAGCACCAGCAGCAGCGTGCGGTTGCGGACGCGGTCGGGATGGTGCTCGATGTGGGGGGCGTTCATGGTGGGACTCCTTGGCCGCGACGAGGCTTGCGGAAAGTCAGGACCAGCGCGGTGACCAGCACCGCCAGCGCCAGCGCGAACCATTGCAGCGCATAGCCGCGGTGCTGTTCGGGAGGCAGCGTGTTGGGCAGCAGTTCCAGGTCGCGCTCGTAGCCGATCGGCAGCTTCGGATCCAGGCGCAGCACCCTGGGCGCGATCGGCGCGGACAGGCCGGTTTCGCGCACGATCGCGGCGGTATCGACCCGTGTCATCAGCCACGCGCCACCGTCGCGGCCCATCGCCGGGCCCATCACCAGGCCGGTGGAAGGCGGCGGCACCAGCAGCCCGCGCAGTTCGACGCGCCCCTGCGGTCTCGGCACGTGCGGCAGGCGACGATCGCCGGCCAGCGGCAGCCAGCCCAGGTCGACCAGCAGGGCCGTACCCTGCTCGGGCCGGAAGATGCGATAGGCGCGCACGCCGGCGCGACCGTTGCGTTGCTGGTTGTCGAGCAGCAATGCGCCTTTGTCTTCGAACTCGCCGCTGCCGAGCGCCCAGTCATAAGCGCGCGCACGGGCGGGATCGGCCGCCAACGCCAGCGGGTGCGGTGTACGCGACGACAGCACCTGCGCGGCGGCGTCGAGCATGGCCTGTTTTTCCACCGCCCGGCGCGACTGCCACAGGCCGAGGTTGGCGAACAGCGCCATCGCCAGCGCCGCCAGCGTCCAGCCGACGATCAGGTTGCGCCGACGGCTCACGACTTCCTCGCCCATGGCTGCGATAATCGTTCCCATGCCTGGCCATGGAGCCCCACGGAGGCCGCCATGAACGACTCGCTGAAGACCCTGCTGATCATTGCGTTCCTGATCGTCATTGTCTGGAATCTCGGCGCGGGCCTTTACTACATGCTGGTGGACAAGGGCGAGAGCAAGCGGACGGTCAATGCGCTGACTCGCCGCATCGCGCTATCCATCGCGCTGATCGTGCTGGTCATCGTGGCGATCAAGATGGGCTGGATCGTGCCGCACGGCATCGGATCCAATCCGCACTGATTCGATCGCACTGTTCGATCCGCACTGTTCGATCCGCACTGATTCGGGACGGCCACGCATCATCCGATGCACGGCCCCTGCGAAACATCCTGCTCCCAAAGACGCGACGGGCCGGCATTGCCGGCCCGCAGCGCATCGGTGTCGCCCGCGCTTTACAGCACGTAGACGAACAGGAACAGGCCCAGCCAGACCACGTCGACGAAGTGCCAGTACCAGGCCACCGCCTCGAAGGCGAAGTGGTGGTCCTTGCTGAAGTGCCCCTTCAGGCAGCGGAACCAGATCACCGCCAGCATGATCGTGCCGAGGGTGACGTGCGCGCCGTGGAAGCCGGTGAGCATGAAGAACGTCGAACCGTAGATGCCCGAGCCGAGCGTCAGGTTCATCTCACGGTAGGCCTCGATGTACTCGTGCGCCTGGAAGTACAGGAACAGCGAACCGAGCAGGATGGTGGCGCCCAGGAAGATCAGAAGCGCCTTGCGGTTACCGGCCTTGAGCGCGTGGTGCGCGATGGTGACGGTGACGCCCGACGACAGCAGGATCAGCGTGTTGAGCAGCGGCAGGCCCCACGCCGGCATGGGCAGGTAGTTGCCGCCGATGGCGCCCGGACCGTTGGTCGGCCACGTCGTGCTGTAACCCGGCCACAGCAGGCTGTTGGTCATCACGCCGTCGCCTTCACCGCCCAGCCACGGCAGCGCGTACTGGCGTGCGTAGAAAAGCGCGCCGAAGAACGCGGCGAAGAACATCACCTCGGAGAAGATGAACCAGATCATCCCCATGCGGAACGAAGTGTCGACCTGCTTGTTGTAGCTGCCGCGAATCGACTCGCGCACCACGTCGCCGAACCAGCCGAATAGCACGCCGATCAGCAGCGCGATGCCGAAGAAGAACACCGGCATGCCCCAGCTGACTTCGTTGAACCAGCTGGCCAGGCCGGCCATCAGGGTGAACAGCGCAATCGAGCCCAGGAATGGCCAGCGGCTGTGGTGCGGCACGTAATAGATGTTGGCGTCGGACGAGTGCGCTTGGGCCATGGCGGCGTTCCGTATAAGTGCTGCGTTTACAAGGAAAATTCTACGTCACGGCGACGACAGCGGCGAGGCGGCCGGCTTGGCCGTGCCCTGCTGCTGCGCGGTCAGCGCGTCGTTCTTGAAGAAGGTGTACGACAGGGTGATGGTCTTCACGTCTTCCGGCAGGTTCGGATCGACGATGAAGCGCACCGGCATGTCGCGCACTTCACCGGCCTTGAGGGTCTGGGCGGTGAAGCAGAAGCATTCGGTCTTGTTGAAGAACCCCGACGCGCGCGCCGGCGCGACCGAGGGCACGGCGCTGCCGACGATGGTGCGGTCGGAGGTGTTGCGGGCGTGGTAGGTCGCCTCGTACTGCTCGCCCGGCACGACCTGCATCGTGACGCGGTTGGGGCTGAATTCCCACGGCAGCTTGGAATTGACGCCGCCGTCGAACTGCACGGTGACCACGCGCTTGGTCGCCGCGGCCCTGGCGTCGCTGACGTCTTGCGCGGCGGTGCGCTCCAAACGGATGCCGAACACCTTCTCGCAGGCGACGCGGTACAGCGGCACCAGCGCGAAGGTCAGCGCGAACGCGCCGATCGCCACCACGATCATCTTGGTGAGGCCGGCGGTGCTCTTGCGCGAGACGGGAGCGTCGCTCATTTGGCGACGATCCCGCTGACGATGAAGATCACGTAGATGGCGACCGCGACCACCGCCACCCACAGCGCGGTGCGACGCGCCGCCTTGCGGCGCGCTGCATCGTCGGTGCGGGGATCGATGGTCGGAGTCATGCCGGTCTCGTCGACGCTATCAGTGAGTGATGTCGCCGTGGGCCAGGTCGCCGTCGCGGATGATCGGCGGCGTGCTGAAGGTGTGGTGCGGCGCCGGGCTCGGCACGGTCCACTCCAGGCCCTTGGCGGTCGGCCAGGCGCGGGCTTCTGCCTTCTCGCCCACGGCCTTCGAGCGCCACAGGATGAAAGCCATCATGAACGGCGTTGCGAACATGCCGAACGCGCCGATCGAGCTGACCAGGTTCCAGTCCGCGAACACGACGTTGTAGTCCGGGATGCGGCGCGGCATGCCGGCCAGGCCCAGGAAGTGCTGCGGGAAGAACAGCAGGTTGACGAAGATCATCGTCCACCAGAAATGGAACTTGGCCATGCTCTGGCTGTACATGCGGCCGGTCCACTTCGGCCACCAGTAGTACACGGCGGCGATGATCGAGAACAGCGCGCCGGTCACCAGCACGTAGTGGAAGTGCGCCACCACGAAGTAGGTGTCGTGGTACTGGAAGTCGGCCGGGACGATGGCCAGCATCAGGCCCGAGAAACCGCCGATGGTGAACAGGATGACGAACGACAGCGCCCACAGCATCGGCGCCTCGAACGAGATCGAGCCGCGCCACATCGTGGTGACCCAGTTGAAGACCTTCACGCCGGTCGGCACCGCGATCAGCATCGTCGCGAACATGAAGTAGATCTCGCCACCGAGCGGCATGCCGACCGTGAACATGTGGTGCGCCCACACGATGAACGAGAGGAAGGCGATCGAGGCGGTCGCGTACACCATCGCCTGGTAGCCGAACAGCGGCTTGCGGCTGAAGGTCGGGATGATCTCCGAGACCACGCCGAAAGCCGGCAGGATCATGATGTAGACCTCGGGGTGACCGAAGAACCAGAAGATGTGCTGGAACATCACCGGGTCGCCGCCGCCGGCCGCGTTGAAGAACGAGGTGGCGAAGAACTTGTCGGTCAACAGCATCGTCACCGCGCCAGCCAGCACCGGCATCACGGCGATCAGCAGGAAGGCGGTGATCAGCCAGGTCCAGCAGAAGATCGGCATCTTCAGCAGGTCCACGCCCGGGGCGCGCATGTTGAGGATGGTGGCGATGACGTTGATCGCGCCCATGATCGAGCTGATGCCCATCATGTGGATGGCGAAGATCGCAAAGGCGACGTTGGAACCGCCCTGCAGCGACAGCGGCGGATACAGCGTCCAGCCGCCGGCCGGCGCGCCGCCCGGCAGGAACAGCGTGAGCAGCAGCATCGTGAAGGCGAACGGCAGGATCCAGAAGGACCAGTTGTTCATGCGCGGCAGCGCCATGTCCGGCGCGCCGATCTGCAGCGGGATCATCCAGTTGGCCAGGCCGACGAAGGCCGGCATCACGCCACCGAAGATCATCACCAGCGCATGCACGGTGGTCATCTGATTGAAGAACATCGGCTCGACGAACTGCAGGCCCGGCTTCATCAGCTCCGCACGGATCACCACCGACATGCCTGCGCCGATGATGAACATCGTGAAGCTGAAGATCAGGTACAGCGTGCCGATGTCCTTGTGGTTGGTCGAGAAGAACCAACGCTCGATGAAGCCCTGCTTGTGGGCGTGGTCATCGTGATGCACGTCGGGGTGCGCGGCTTCGTAATGCGTGGACATGGCGTGTCTCGTGAAGTCGTTCGGATCAGCCGGCGGTCGCGACAGCGGCCGCAGCGTCGGTGTTGGTGCCTTCGGCCGGAGCGGCCTCGGCAGGCGCAGGCTCAGCAGGCGCCGCGGCGGGCGTCGCCGGGGCAGCGGCCGGGGCCGGGGCGTTCTTCGCCTTCTCAGCGGCCAGCCACTGCTGGAACTCGGCCTTCGGCACGGCCTTGACCACGATCGGCATGAAGCCGTGGTCCTTGCCGCACAGCTCGGCGCACTGGCCGCGGTAGATGCCCGGCTGCTTAATTTCGGTCCAGGCCTCGTTGACGATGCCCGGGATCGCATCCTGCTTCCAGCCCAGCGCCGGCACCCACCACGCGTGGATCACGTCGTCGGCGGTGATCACGAAGCGGATCTTGGTGTCGGTCGGCAGGACCAGGACGTTGTCGACCTCAAGCAGGTAGTGCGGACGGTTGGCCGTGCGCGCATCCACGCCGCTCTGGCGGATCTCGTCGCTCTTGCGGTCCAGGCGGCTGGTGAAGGAGACGTTCTCGCCCAGGTATTCGTACTTCCACATCCACTGGAAGCCGGTGACCTTGACGGTCATCTTGGACTCGCGGGTGTCGTACATCTTGATCAGCTTGCTGGTGGCCGGGAACGCCATCAGCACCAGCAGCACCACCGGCACCACGGTCCAGATCACCTCCAGCTTGGTGCTGTGGGTGAAGTCCTTGTCCGGCACCGCGCCCTTGGAGTGGCGGAACTTGAACATGGCCACGGCCATGGCGCCGAACACCAGGATGCCGATGATCACGCAGATCCACAGCGCGAGCATGTGCGCCTCATAGGCATTGACGGACTGGGCGGTGACGCCCCGGCCCATGTTCAACTGCCACGGCTTAGGATCGGCCGACTGCGCGAACGCAAGAACCGGCAGCGCCATTGCGGCGATGCCTGCTGCCCACTGCTTGAAACGACCGACTTTCATCAGTTCGAGCCCCAAAAAATCACTGGATAAACGATTGGATTGCTTTGTCGCGCTCCGCGGGCTGCCTCTCCCGGCACCGGCCGCGCCGATACGCGGGGACCGTCCGGATGGAGGTGGCTGGCGAGCCCCGGCAACGGCAGGGACCCAACACGTCCGGGGCAACCTTGCCGTGGGACGCTACGGATAACCGAGAAATGGTAGCGGCGGGGCCGTCCTGCGGCAACCCGCGCGATGCTGCATACAGGGAGACACACCTTGCAAAAACGGCCCAAAACCCCGCTTGAGGTCCATGAGGGCGCCCGGACGACGGCACCCGCACTGAATCCGGCGAAACGGGATGTGCCCGGTCCCGCGCGGACCGCGGACCACCGAAAGCTCTAAACTAGCGGGCTCCCCACGGCTGTCCTACGGGCCCGATGACCACCACCGTTTCCCCTGCCGTCGCCGCCGAGCTTTCGGCGCGAACGATGCTCAGCCCCGAGCTTCCCCCGCCTCCTGGCGGCCCCCGCGCTGCGATCACCGCCGGCTGGGTCCGCGACGAGGCCGCCCACGTCCGCCACCTGCTCGAGCAGGCCCGCCTGCCCGACGCCGACCGCGTCGCCGCCCAGGCCACGGCCGGCGACCTGGTGCTGCGGGTCCGAGCCCGCGCCAAGGACCAGGGCGCGATCGAGGCCTTCATGCGCCAGTACGACCTGGGCAGCGAGGAAGGCGTGCTGCTGATGTGCGTGGCCGAGGCCCTGCTGCGCATCCCCGACGAGGAGACGGCCGACAAGCTGATCCGCGACAAGCTGGGCGATGCCGACTGGAAGAAGCACATGGGCCAGTCGGATTCGATCCTGGTCAACGCCTCGACCTGGGGCCTGATGCTGACCGGCCACCTGGTCGACCTGAACAATGAGACCAAGCGCGACGTGCACGGCGCCTTCAAGCGTCTGCTCGGTCGGGTCGGCGAGCCGGTCATCCGCCTGGCCGTGCGCCAGGCGATGAAGATCATGGGCCACCAGTTCGTCATGGGCCGCACCATCGGCGAGGCGCTGGCGCGTTCGCAAAAGGGCGACAACGCCAACTATCGCTACTCGTTCGACATGCTCGGCGAGGGCGCGCTGACCACCAAGGACGCGCTGCGCTACCTGCAGGCCTACCGCGACGCCATCCATGCGATCGGCAAGAGCGGCGATTACAAGGGCAAGGAAGTCTTCGGCGT
>DATDBD010000286.1:0-2826 GCA_036525015.1 Lysobacter sp. | reverse complement strand
GCTGCGGAAGCGCGCAAGATCTACAAGATCGGCACGTTCTACAAGACTGCCGACGAGACACTGGCAGCGAACGGCTTCGCGCCGAACCGCTGGCCGGTCTGGAAGGGCGTGCCGCAGCCCGCGTGAAACTCGCTTAGAAGCCCCGCTTACTGAAGTACAGGTTGCACCACATGGCTTATCACTCCATTCCCAGTCACGGCGACGACGATCCCGGCGCGCGCATCCCGCGGCGGTATGCCTGGGTCGTGTTCGCGCTGAGCTTCGGCCTGCTGCTGTCGGACTACATGTCCCGGCAGGTGCTCAACGCAGTGTTCCCGCTGCTCAAGCAGGAGTGGGTGCTGTCCGATGCGCAACTGGGGCTGCTGAGCGGCATCGTGGCGCTGATGGTGGGGCTGCTGACGTTCCCGCTGTCGCTGCTCGCCGACCGGTTCGGACGGGTCAAAAGCCTGGCCGTGATGGCGACCGTCTGGAGCCTGGCGACGCTTGCCTGCGGCCTGGCGCAGCAGTACCCGCAGATGCTGGTGGCGCGCTTCCTGGTCGGTGTCGGCGAGGCGGCGTATGGCAGCGTCGGGATCGCGGTGGTGCTGTCGGTGTTCCCCAAGCACATGCGGGCGACGCTGACTGGCGCATTCATGGCCGGTGGCATGTTCGGTTCGGTGCTGGGCATGGCGCTGGGCGGGGCCGTGGCCGCGCACCTGGGCTGGCGCTGGGCATTCGCCGCGATGGCCTCGTTCGGCCTGGTACTGGCGTTGCTGTACCCGATCATCGTCCGCGAAAAACGCATTGTGCCGCCGTCGCGAACCGATCAGTCGCGCTCCAGTGAGCTGCCGGCCGCGAAGGTGCCGCTGCGCAGCCTGGTCAACAGCCGTTCGGTGGTCGGTGCCTACATCGGCAGCGGCCTGCAATTGTTCGTCGGCGGTACGGTCATCGTGTGGATTCCCAGCTACCTCAATCGCTACTACGCGATGGCGACCGATGCCGCCGGCGGTGTGGCGGCCTTGATCGTGCTGGTCGCAGGACTGGGCATGATCGGCTGCGGCATGCTCAGCGACCGCCTGTGCCGGCGTGGACCGGAGCACAAGTTCAGCTTGGCGATCGCCTACGCGCTGTCCAGTTGCGTGCTTCTGTCGGTGGCGTTCGCGCTGCCGCACGGCACGGCGCAACTGGTGATGATCGCGTTGGGCATGTTCGTGGCCGCCGGCACCAGTGGTCCCGCCGGGGCTATGGTGGCCAATCTCACGCCGCTGCCGATCCATGGCACTGCGTTCGCGATGCTGACGCTGGTCAACAACCTCCTGGGGCTTGCGGCCGGGCCGCTGGTGACCGGCATGCTCGCCGACCAGATGGGTCTGGCGAAGGCATTCCAACTGGTGCCATTGATCAGCCTGGCAGCGGCCGCGGTGTTCTACTTCGCCAAACGGCATTACCTGGCCGACGTCCAGCAGGTTGGACGGCACGTGCACACCTACGGCGTCGAGGCGCCGACGTGAGCGCCAAGAGCGACAAGAGCAAAGTCACGATCGATATCCATTTCGACCTGATCTGCCCCTGGTGCTTCATCGGCAAGCGTCACTTCGAGGCTGCGCGGGCCCGCTTCGTGCAGAAGTACCCCGCAGTCGTCGTGGAATCGGTCTGGCAACCGGTGCAGTTGCTGCCTGAGGTGCCGGAACAGGGGCTGCCGTTCGCGCAGTTCTACGAACGGCGCCTGGGATCACCGCAAGCAGTTCGGCAACGTCGGCAGCAGATCGAACTGGCGGCGCGCAAGGCCGGTCTGGAACTCGACATGGCCGCGATCCAGCGCATGCCCAACACGACGCGCGCGCTTGATCTGCTGCGTCGGGTCGCGGCGCTGGGCCAGCCGGCGCTGTACGAGGCCCTGCTCGAACGTCTGTTTGTCGCGTACTTCCAGCGCGGCGAGGACATCGGCGATACCGCCACGCTTCTCAGGTTGACTGCAGAGACGGGAGTGTCCTCGGATCGACTTGACGACGCCACGCCAGGAGAAACGTGCCCGGCTCTGGCCGAGTCCGCCGTTCCGGGCGTACCGCATTTCGTGTTCAACGGTCGTCTCGCGCTGTCCGGCGCGCATGACGCCGCAATCCTGTTCGACGCCATGAGCCATGGCGTGCAGGAATCGATCGCTGCCGACAGGGGCTGCGCTTAACCGGTACGTGCGGCTGGTCGGCGGCAGGACCGTGGTTCCAGCGGATACACACCCGAGTTTTTGAGGCCGGACCGATACCGGCAATTCACTGCGCGAGGAAATCCATGACGACTCATTCCACTGTCCTCATCGTCCCGGGGCTGCGCGAGCACGTGCCGGAGCACTGGCAGACGCTGCTGGCGGCCAACTTGCCCAGGGTGCGTACCGTGCCGCCACTGGAGCAGGACAAGCTCAGTTGCATGGCGCGCGTCGAGGCGCTGGATCGGGCGCTACGAGCCATCGAAGGCCCGGTCATCCTGGTCGCCCACAGCGCGGGGGTGATGATGGTGGCGCACTGGTCACAGACCGCTCAGCCGCGTGCGATCAAGGGCGCGCTGCTGGCCACACCGGCTGACGTGGAGAATCCGTTCCCGGCGGGCTATCCGACCACGGACACGTTGCGCGAGCACGGCTGGCTGCCGATTCCTCGCCGTCCGCTTCCGTTCCCGAGTCTGGTCGCGGCCAGCCGCAACGATCCGCTGTGCGCGTTCGAGCGCGCGCAGGCGTTGGCGCAGGACTGGGGCAGCGAGCTCGAGGATCTCGGTCCGGTCGGTCACCTCAATCCGGCTGCAGGCTTCGGCGAGTGGCCGCAGGCGCTGGAACTGATCGGCAGGCTCGATCGC
>DATDBD010000285.1:0-3290 GCA_036525015.1 Lysobacter sp. | reverse complement strand
CCGCTGCGGCGGCGGCCGCGTCGGCAACGCCAACCCCAGCTTGATCGGCTCGAACACCATCCGCGTCTCATAGCGCTTGAGGTTGTCGTCGCTGCCGAACAAACGGTCGGCGACCTCGCGGCAATGGGCGACGCCGGTGGTCGCCAGGATGACCAGGTAATCCCACTCGCCGGCGAGCGTGTAGCACTGCTGCACTTCCGGTGCCGCACGCATGCGCGCATGGAAAGCGGCGTGGTGCTTGGCCGACTCGCGTTCCATCGTCACCAGCACCGTCGCCAGCGTGATGCCGCCGAGCAGGACCGGGTCGAGTATCGCCACCTGGCGCAACAGCCCGCTTTTGCGATAGCGCATGATCCGGCGCTGCACCGCGCTGGCCGACAGGCCCACGGCTTCGCCGAGCGCGGTCAGCGTGGTCCCGGCATCGCGCTGCAGCAGTTCGAGCAGGCGGTGGTCGAATTCATCGAGCGAAACAGGCGTGGTCATGCAAAATTTTTGCGTTAATGCGCACTATTTATCAACCCCGTTTCGGGGCCTGCGGCTACGCTTTGATGGTCCCGAACGCTCCGAGCACCGGCAGCGCGAGTGCTGCGGTCCTGAACAATGGATCCTCGTCTGCAGCACCCGCCGCCCGGTGCCCGTGGCCTCGGGTCGGCCGTGCCGTTGTTGCAGCCCCCACTCCCCACGCCTGGAAACCGCATGAGCACCGCTGCCCCCACCGCCGCCCGGGCCATTCCCGGTGGTGTCGCCGTCGCCTTTGCACTGGCTTCCGTCTACATCCTCTGGGGATCGACCTACCTGGCGATCCGCTTCGCCCTGGAGAGCTACCCGCCGTTCCTGCTGGGCGCGTTCCGCATGTTCCTGGCGGGGGCGATCATGTATGCCGTGCTGCGCTGGCGCGGCGTCAAGCCGCCGACCGGCAAGCAATGGCGCACGCTGTGGGTGCTGTCGATCTGGATGGTGCTGCTGTCCAACGGTTTGGTGAACCTGGCCGAGACGCAGGTCGGCTCCGGCCTGGCCGCGATCGCGGTGGCGTCGATGCCGCTGTTCGCCGGCGTGTTCGCGATGTTGCGCGGGCGTCATCCGTCGAAGATCGAATGGGTCGGCCTGGTGATCGGCTTCCTCGGAGTGCTGTGGCTCAATGCCGGCAGCGAGCTGTCGTCCTCGACGCTCGGCCTGATCTGCCTGGTCATCGCGCCGATCGCCTGGGCATGGGGCTCGATCTGGAGCCGCGACCAGGACCTGCCGCAGCCCTTCATGTCGGCCGCGGGCCAGATGCTGGCCGGCAGCGTGTGGATGCTGTTGGCGGCGGGCCTGCACGGTGAGCGCATCACCGCGATGCCGACGATGGGCTCGACCGCGGCCATGTTCTACCTGGTCGTGGCCGGCTCGATCTTCGGTTTCACCGCCTACATCTGGCTGCTGCATCACGTGCGCCCGGCCCTGGCGACCAGCTACGCCTACGTCAACCCGCCGATCGCGGTGTTGTTCGGCGCATTGCTCGGGGGCGAGCGTTTTACCGCGCACGACATCGGCGCGATGGCGGTGATCCTGCTCGGCGTGGTGATCATCACGCTGTCGAAGGCGCGTGCCAGCAAGCCGGTGGTGGCGGCCACGCCGAGCGAGCCGGCCGCGTGAATCACGCTTCGGCTGAGTCCCGAGCCGGGCTGTGGGTCGCCGCCGCTTCGTTCGTGCTGTGGGGCCTGATGCCGCTGTACTGGCACCTGCTCAAGGCGGTGCCGTCGCTGCAGATCGTCGTGCACCGCATCGTCTGGAGCGCGGTGCTGGTGTCGGCGTGGCTGCTGTGGAAGCAGGGCCGCGGCTGGCTGCGCGCGACGCTGGCGCGCCCGCGCGCGGCGTGGATGCTGGGCCTGAGCGGCCTGCTGATCGCCTTCAATTGGGGCCTGTACATCTGGGCGGTCAACGCCGGCCATGTCGTCGAGAGCAGCCTGGGCTACTTCATCAACCCGCTGGTCAACGTGGTGCTGGGCGTGGCCTTCCTGCACGAGCGGCTCAACCGCGTGCAGTGGATTTCCGTGGCCATCGCCACGTTGGGCGTGGCGTGGCTGACCTGGCAACTGGGCCAGCCGCCGTGGATCGCGATCGGATTGGCGCTGTCGTTCGGGTTGTACGGATTGATCCGCAAGCTGGTGGCGGTCGACGCGGTCAGCGGGCTCGGCGTCGAGAGCGTGTACTTGTTCCTGCCGGCGCTGGTGGTGCTGCTGTGGGGCGAGGCGCACGGCAGCGGCGGCTTCCTGCCTGCGCAAGGCTGGGGCTGGGGCGTGGATGCGCTGCTGGTCATCGCCGGTGCGCTGACGGCATTGCCGCTGATCGGCTTCGCCTATGCGGTGCGTCGCGTGCCGTTGTCGGTGGTCGGGCTGATGCAATACATCGCGCCGACGCTGCAATTCCTGCTCGGCGTGCTGTTTTTCGGCGAGGCCTTCGACGAAAGCCGCGCGGTCGGCTTCGTTTTCATCTGGATCGCGCTGGCGGTCTTCGCCAGCGACGGATTGTGGCGTGCGCGGCGCCAGGCCGTGTTGGCTGCAGGCTGATCCACTTCACGGAAGAACCATATGAACAAGACCACGTTGAACGCTTTGGCGCTGTTTCCACTCCAGTTGGAGACGCATTACGCCGCCATCCCGCGGGAGTTCCGGCATTGGGCGCCGCCGAGCTGGGACGGCGTTCCGAGCGAGCCGTTCACGGCGATCGAGCAGATCTGCCACGTGCGCGACGTCGAGATCGAGGGATACCAGGTGCGGTTCCGGCGCACGATGCATGAAGAGCATCCGCTGCTGCCGTCGATCGACAGCGAATCGCTGGCCGTGGAACGCGACTACGCACGTGCGGATGCAGACGGGGTTCTGGGCGCATTCCACGAAGCGCGCGCAAAGACGGTGGCCATGATCTCCGCGCTGGGCAAGGGCGACCTGTCGCGCACGGCCGAGTTCGAAGGCTACGGCGTGGTGACGTTGCGCAGCCTGGTGCATTACCTGTGCAGTCATGACCAGCAGCATCTGGCGGGATTGCAGTGGTTGCTGGGGAAAATCGAGGCCGTGCGCGCGGCCTGAGTCGCCGGGGTTCGTGGCAGCCGTCATTGGTGCAAGGTCGGTCCATTACGGGTCGTCATTCCCGCGAAGGCGGGATTCCATCGTGATAGGGCCTCGGAGTAACAGCAACTGCCGAGGCTTCCGTCCACCCTGCGGGCGGCCGGGTCACTTTTCTTTGCTGGCCCAAAGAAAAGTAACCAAAAGAAACGGCCTCCTCGACAAGTCAGTCCCACGACCGGAGGG
>DATDBD010000284.1:0-8652 GCA_036525015.1 Lysobacter sp. | reverse complement strand
GGCGCCGGCTTTCAGCGCGGCAAGGGACGGTGCGGCGAAGGCGACGGCGCCGAGGAAGGCGAAAGCGGCAAGCTTCGACAGGGCTTTCATGGGACGCTCCGGGTTGAAAGGAAAGCCGGAGATTACGCCTTTCTGTTTCATTCCAAACCTGCTGCGACTGGCGGGGCCTCCGACACCCGCAGTGGCCTTCAGCGTCAGAGGAGCATGTAAGTATCGCTATCGCCCGTCCTACCCAAGGCATGCGCTGCAACGAAAGTAAGCCGGGTTACCCAACCGGGGGAAGAAACGCTTGCAGGGCAGCCGTGCTTTCCACCTTGCACCTTTGTTTGCCGCAGCTTGCGCTGCACGCCCGGGCCTGTTCAACTCTGCCCGCGGATGTCCCGTTCAGTATCCCCCGGGGGGACCGGCCGTAAGCAGGACTTACGTTTGGATTTCCGGGAAAGGCACAGGGAGAGGCTTTCATGTTTTCGATGGCATCGCGCATCCGACGCGCACGGACAGTGGCCGCACTCACGCAGACAGAATTGGCGCGCCGGCTCGGCGTGCAGCGCAGCGCGGTGACGCAATGGGAGCGCGACCACGGGACCAGCCCGAGCGTCGTCCACCTGGCGCAGATCGCATGCGAGACGAAGGTGAATTTCGAGTGGCTGGCCACCGGGCGGGGAGAGAGCGTGCCCGAGCCCGGCGCATTCGATATGGCAGTGGTCGTGCAGGACTATGCCCGCGACGAACTGGAAAGTCGCGCGCTGATCGGATTGCGGCGCGTGGCGCCGCGCAAGCGCGAAGCGGTGGTCAAGGTGATCGAGCTCTTGTCGCTTTGAGATCTCCGCGCGGGAGGAACGTCATCCCCGCCGCCCGATCGCCTCCAGCACGCGAGTCACCACTCCCTCGAGATCCGGCGTCCAGCGCAACACCACGACCAGGTCGTGCTCGCGGTCGATGTAGATGTAATGGCCGCCGAAGCCTGCGGCCCAGAACGCCGATTCCGGCGCGGCGGGTATCGCTTTGCGACCGGTGTTGAGCCACCACAGGTAGGCGTAGTCGGATTTCATCGGCGATGGCTGGACGGCACGCGCGATCCAGTCCTTCGACAACAGGCGCCGGCCGCCCCATTGGCCATTGCGCAGCATCAGCAGGCCGAAGCGCGCATGGTCGGCGGCGCTGATGAACATGCCGCCACCGAAATGCCCGCCGCCGGACACCGACTGCATGTTGAGGCCATCCACCAGCACCCACGAATTGTCGTAGCCGTGCCAGCGCCAGGTAGAGGAAGCGCCGATGGGGTCCATGATTCGCGACTTCAACACCCGCGGCAGCGGCTCGCGTAGGACGTTCATCAGGGCCAGGGCGAGCAGGTTCACGCGCACGTCGTTGTACTTGTAGTGCGTGCCTGGCGCATGCAGCGTGCGCTTGGAGGGATCGTCGCCTTCGGGGCGGTCGGCCCAGTCGTGCAGGTCCCACAGCGTGCCGCTCCAGTCCGAGGTTTGCTGCAGCAGGTGCTTCCAGGTGATCGGCCCGTTGTGATCGCCTTCGAACCACGGCCCGGGCATGTACGGGGCGACGCGATCGTCGACGGAGGCGATCGCGCCGTCTTCGACCGCCAGGCCAACTACGGTCGACAGGTAGCTCTTGGCCACGCTGAAAGTCATGTCGACACGGTCGATGTCGCCCCATTGCGCGACGATGCGGCCGCCGCGCACGATCAGGCCGCTGCTTTGGTCGCGCGCCACCACCGGGCCCAGGATGCGGTAGCCCGGTTCGCGCGTTGCGTAGTAGTCCACAAGCGCCTGGCGCATGTCGGCCGGTTGCACTTCGGCCTTGCTCTTCGCGTACTCGACGGCCGCGGCCAGCTTCCCCGGATCGAACCCCGCCTGCGCAGGCGTCTGCCGGGCCCAGTCGTGGCGCGGCGGAACGTAGTCGGCGCCCCAGGCTGGCGTGCCGAGCAACAGCACTGCGGCGACCATGGCAGTGCGGAGGAAGCGAAGCATCGAGTGTGTCTCCGGGTTGGCTTTTCGCGCAGCATAGCGGGCCAGGGAGACGGCCAGGCTTGCGCGGGACGCGACGCGGCCTAGCCTGTTGCCAGGTCCATATACGTCGTCATTCCCGTAGGCGGGAATCCACGTGCAGACGGCAGACTACCCGCGAATACAGGCGTCGATGCGGTCGGATACATGGATCCCCGCCTGCGCGGGGATGACGTTGTTACCTTTGCTTGAGCAGCTCCAGCAGCGCATCGATCAACGGCTCCTGGCTGGCGAGGATCTTTCGACGGGCCTGGTCCAGCGCGAACCATTCGGCCCGATCCACCTCCGGATACTCCGCCGTGCGTCCACTGTGCGGCGGCCATTCCAGCGCGAAGGTATTGCTGCGCAGTGCGATCACTTCGAAGTCGCCTTCCAGGGCGAAGGCCTCGACCCATTTGCCGCCGCGCTGGCGAATGCGGGCCAGCGGCTGCAGTTCGCCGGTCGGCATCGTCCCCATCTCTTCCTCGAACTCGCGCCGTGCCGTCGCTTGCGGGTTCTCGCCGGGCTCGACCAGGCCCTTGGGAATCGTCCAGGCGCCCTCGTCGCGACCGCGCCAGAACGGCCCGCCCGGATGCGCGAGCAGCACCTGCACCGCGCCGTCGTGGTGGCGGTAGAGCACGATGCCGGCGCTCGTCGCAGCCAAGGCGGATTCGCCGGACTACTTACATGCCCGGCATCGGCAGGCACTCCATGATCTCCACGCCATCGCCTGGGAAGATCGTGAAATGCGGGTGCTGGTCGAAAAGCTTGGCGGCCGCTTCGTGGGAGTCCGCGCGGACGATCGTGTAGGCGGCCATCTGGTTGCGGATGTCGGCAATGCCGTCGGCGGAAACCCGCTTGGTCTTTCCCAGCGGAGCGCCGCCGTCGACGATGGCGGAGCGATGCTTTTCCACCCAGGCCATCCAGGCTTCCTTGCCGGCTCTTTCCCTGTCCGCGCGCTGTGTCGAGTCCATGGCTTTCCAGTCGTCCATGCCAGATGGTGAACCGGTATAGATGGCCAGGAAGGTCTTCATCGGATGCTCCTTTCGTGCTGTCGTGCGAGATGATCCCCATGCTATCGGCGCGGGCGTTAGCAAAACGCGCAAGCGGTCAGCGCTGCTCGCGGGCAGCGCCGGGATCAGGTCGCCGGCTACGAGGCCGGGCCGGCGCGCCGCGCGCGCTTGACGGCATACATGGCGGTGTCTGCCATGGAGATCAGCGATTCCGGAGCCATCGCAGCGTCGCCGGCCGCGATGATGCCGATGCTGGGGCCGTCGTAATCGAGCGCGATGTCGCCGAGCTGGAATCGTCCACGCGTGCATCGCGCAAGCCGTTCGTGAAACAGGTCGATCGCATGGGAAGCCTCGGCATTGGTCACCATGCCGAGCACGACGAACTCGTCGCCGCCCAGCCGGGCGGCGAAATCCTCGGTGCGCAAGGCACCGGACAGCGCCGTGCCGATGGCGGCCAGGAAGCGGTCGCCTGAGTCATGGCCGTAACGGTCGTTGATGGCCTTGAAACCGTCCAGATCGATGAAGGCCACCAGCAGGGTTTCGCGCTGGCGTTGGCAGTGGGCCAGGCGACGCGCGAGTTCCTGCATCAATGCGCGCCGGTTCGGCAGGCCGGTGACGGCATCGACCAGCGCGGTGGCGGCGAGCGCTGCATTGGCCGCCTGCAACTGCCCGAGCAACCGCTCGCGCTCCAGTTGCTGCGCGATCAGTCGGGAAAACATGCGCAATGCGCGCTCGGCGTCCGCAGTCAACGGAACCCGGCTCGCGCTCGCCGCGCACAGCGTGCCGTACAGACTGCCGTCGTCCAGGCGTACCGGCGTGCTGACATAGGTCTGGATGCCGAGCGCCCGAGCGGCATCCGAATCGCCCCAGCAGCCGGCGACGTCGTCGGTGAACATGCGTCCCTCGTCCAAGGCGCGCTTGCACAGCGTGTCGTTCCAAGGCACGGAAAGCTGCTCGGGGATCTGCATCTGCCGCGTATTGCGCGCGAACATGATGCGCTGCACTCCGGCGCCCTCGTCGATGGCGGTCAGGTAGGTCGATTCCATGCCGGTGAGCGCTTCCAGCACCTCCAGCAACGGGCGCACCAGCTCTTCGAGGGTCCGGGCCGTGGCCACCGAATCGGCGAACAGGGCGAAGGGCGGCGGTGCGGGGACGGTAGCGGGTTCCATGACGCGATTTTATCGGTCAGATCGGATGGAATCCGCGATAGGGGGCGACAAGTCGGGTCGAGCGGGCAACCACATGGCTCCGGGTAGTATTCGGATTCCGACATCCCCCCTCGTGTGCCATGGTCGAATCGACAACGCTGGAAAAAATGGATGGTTTCGCCGTATGGCGTCCGGTTGGGAACCTCAACTTTCCGGAGGCGGTCCAGGCGGTCGCGCGGACGATCGCACAGGCCCGGGACGAGGGCATCGGCAAACTGCTGGTCGTCGGGACCCAGGTCGGTGGGTTCGACCCGCCCTCCGTTGCCGAGCGGCACCAGATGGTGCGCGAATGGGCGGACGTCGCGGAGGGGCGGGTCATCATGGCCATCGTGATGCCTGCGGCATTCATCGATCCGGAGCGGTTCGGCGTGATAGCGGCCCGCAATTTCGGGTTCTCGATGAACGTCTTCGAATCGGAATCCGAAGCGATCGCCTGGCTCAGGCAACCCCACTAGGCAGCGGATATCCCCGATCGGGTGAAGGCAGCCAGGCGCATCGAACCATCGTTCTCAGTGCGCCACTGGCGGCGCGCGATGCATCACTGCAGTTGCGCCTATGGCGCAGGTATTCTCTCAAAGGGCGGATGCGTCCGTTCGATGCGGGGGCGCCCGGCGTCACGGGGAAACGTGCCGCCGCCCTGCCGATCTCTGCCTGATCCGGGCGTTCGAGCGGCGGCTACATCCGTGCGAGTGCAGGCTTGTCCGTGCGCCAGGACACCAGCACTTCCTCGCGTCGGCAGATCGGATGCACTTTTTCTTCAAGCGAGTCGAGGACGATCTCGCCCTCGGCATTGGCGCAGCCGTAGAACGTCATTCCGATATCCATCGACTCGATCATGCCGGTCAGGGCCGCGGAGGCCATCGCCGAGGACAGGGACAGTGCGAGCAGAAAAGTGGCAAGTCGGTGTCCGTGCACGCGGGTTCTCGGGTTCGGTTAACAAGGTGAACGCGAGGGGGACCGCGGATCGGACCACCCGTCCGGGTTAAGGCATGCCGGTGGCGCTCGTCCCGAGCCGGACGATGCGCTGCTGGACCCATGGAACGAAGCCGGGCCAGCTTCGGTGGAAGCTGGCCCGGCCGTGTCCACTACCGCGATAGCCGCTCGCTGCGGCACGTCATCAGCGCTTCCCCGGTAAAGCACTTCGATGCAGCGGTTGGACACGTAGCCGGTGGAATCCTGCAAAGCCCGTACACGCTGTCGTCATGCCAACGGGCGAAAGCGGGTTGAGCGGACAACGCGGCATGGAAGCCTTGCGCTGCCGGACAGTCGGCTCGGGTGCGAATGGTAAAATCCGGCCCTCATTGCCAACGCGGTGCCGCGCCATCGCACGGCTTGGCAAGTCCAACAGCTTTTGCGTCATTAAGGTCGGCCATGGATCAGACCGCACGCTGATGCACCGTGGGAGGTCTTCGCCCCATGAACGGCCCGCAGAGCTATGCCTTCGACCGTTTCCGGTTGCGGACGGCACAGCACGAGCTCCTGCGCGACGGCCAACCGGTGGCGCTCGAACCCAAGGCTTTCGCGCTGCTGTCGCAGTTGCTGGAGCATCGGGGCGAGCTGATGGGCCGCGACACTTTGCTGGACACGGTGTGGGGTCATCGTTTCGTGACGCCGGGCGTGCTCAGCCGCTCGGTCGCGCAGTTGCGAAAGGCGCTGGGCGACGACAGCGAGCATCCACGGTACATCCAGACGGTCCATGCGCTTGGCTACCGCTTCATCGCACCGGTGACCTGCAGTGACGAGGCATCACCGGCGATGGGCCAAGCACCCAGCGCGGCGCGATCGATCGATCGTGACGAGATCAATCGTGATGGGATCAAGGGTGACGAGGCGGTCCCGCTGTCGACTGCCGTGGCCGACGGCGTGACCGTTCCGGTCGCGGTGTTGCCTTTCGCCAACATGAGCGGCGACCCGGAGCAGGCCTATTTCAGCGACGGCATCACCGAGGACATCATCACCGAGTTGTCCCGCTGGCGTTCGCTCGCCGTCCGTTCGCGCGCCGCGTCGTTCCGCTTTCGTGGCGTCGCGGTCGACGTGCAGCAGGTGGCACGCGAGCTGCAAGTGCGCTTCATCGTCGAGGGCAGTGTCCGGCGCATGGGCGATCGCGTCCGCATCACCGCGCAGCTGATCGATGCCGAAGTGGGCAGCCATATCTGGGCGGAAAAGTACGACCGCGCACTGGCCGATATCTTCACGGTGCAGGACGAAGTGGTGCGCACGATCGTCAGCACGCTGGTAGGGCGGGTGCAGGCCCGCGGCGCAGAGGGCACCCGGCGTCGGCCGCCCGCCAGCCTCGCCGCCTACGAATGCGTGCTGAAGGGCAATGCATTGCCTTGGGACGAACCCGAGGCCGCGGCCGAGGCCGCCCAGCTGTTCGAGCAGGCAATCGCGCTCGACGCCGGCTATGCGCTGGCCCATTCGCTGCTGGCAGCGATACGTTACAGCGAGTGGTACGACACTCCGATCGGGTCCGATGAACCTTTGCAAGAAGCTCATGCGCTGGCTTCGCGCGCGCTGGAACTGGATCCCAACGAAAGCACCTGCCAGTCCCTCTACGCCCAGGTCTGCCACCTGCTACGCGAGTTCGACCTGTGTACGCAGCACATTCGGCGCGCGGTCGAACTCAACCCGACCAACCAGTGGAACGCGGCCGACATGGGGATGATGCTGAACTACCTCGGACAGGCCGATGAGGCGTTGGCGTGGTTCCAGCGCGCCAGGGAGATCGATCCATACTTCAGTGTCCCCTGGTACTGGCGCGAGTACGGTTTGGCTTATCTGCTGCTGCATCGCTACGACGAGGCGGTGGCGATGTTCAACCATCTGCCGGGGCGGGCCTACCGCATCTGCGTGCTGAAGGCCGCTTGCCACGCGTTGAGGGGAGACGAGGAACTGGCGCGGCTCCACGCAGGGCAGTGCCTGACGACGCGACCCGGGTTCTACATCGCCCATTTCCTGGCGAAGACGCCATTTCGCAATCCGGAAGACGCAGCTCTCCTCGCCGAAGGGATGTCGCGGGCGGGATTGCCGGACTGATGCGCGGCGCCACGTGCCCAGCGGTGACGCCTGTCGTGCGGTGCCGTTAATCTGCGCATCCAAGTACCCGATGTCCAACCCAACTGCGCGAGGCTTCCATGGCGAACACTCCCCGTAGCAAGGCCAGCGATTTCGATCCCGAGGTACTGCGGCTGTTCGACCAGTACGTCCACGGCCACATCGATCGTCGCGGCTTCCTTGCCGGAGCGGCGCGATTTGCGGTCGGCGCCACGGGAGCGGCCAGCTTGCTGGCGGCGTTGAGCCCGCAGTTCGCGGCCGCGCAGCAGGTCAAGCCAGACGACAAGCGCCTGTCGACCCGATACGTGGAGTTTGCTTCGCCCAAGGGCTACGGCAAGGCACGCGGCTACCTGGCCAGGCCTGCGAAGGCCAGCGGCCCGTTGCCTGTGGTGCTGGTGGTTCACGAGAACCGTGGCCTCAATCCCCACATCGAGGACATCACGCGCAGGCTGGCGCTGGAGAATTTCATCGCCTTTGCCCCGGATGCGCTGTTTCCGCTGGGTGGATATCCGGGCGATGAGGATGCGGCGCGAGCGCTTTTCCAGAAGCTCGACCAGGCCAGGACCCGCGAGGATTTCATCGCGGCCGCGGACCTGCTGGTCGATATCGACGGCGGCAACGGTCGGCTGGGCGTGATCGGCTTCTGCTACGGCGGCGGCATGGCCAATTTCCGGGCCACGCGACTGCCCGACCTTGCCGCCGCGGCACCGTTCTACGGCAGCGCCCCGCCGCTGGAGGACGTGCCCAAGATCAAGGCCGAATTGCTGGTCGTGCTGGCCGCGAACGACGAGCGCATCAATGCCGGGTGGCCGGCCTACGAGGCGGCGCTGAAGTCGGCGGGGGTGCGTTATTCGCTTTACCAGCCGGCCGAAACGCAGCATGGCTTCAACAACGACACCACGCCGCGCTACGCCGAGGATGCCGCGCACGAGGCCTGGCGCCGGTCGCTGGAGCTGTTCAACCGCACGCTGCGCAAGGAGAAGGGGAAAGCGTGACTGTCAGGGCTGGCAACTTCGTTCGGGGTCGGCCACATTGAGCCGCCTTCCAGGCTTTTATCGCAGGTCTTCCATGACTCCCAATCCCGCGTATATCCAGGCCCTGAAGGACAGCGTCCGTGAAGCACCTTACCCGCATCTGATCGGCATGAGGATCGCGGCGCTCGACTTCGACAGTTGCCGCATCGAACTCGACCTCGGCGAGCGTCACCTGCAGCCGTTCGGCATCGTGCACGGTGGCGTACTGGCCACGCTGATCGATACCGCCACGTTCTGGGCCGGTTTCATGCGGCTGCCCGAGGATGCCGGGCTGGTGAACGTCGACCTCAAGCTCAACTACCTCAAAGCGGTGACCGGCGGGCATCTGCGCGCGGAAGGC
>DATDBD010000283.1:0-2383 GCA_036525015.1 Lysobacter sp. | reverse complement strand
GTGATGGCGGCGCCCCGCTCCGTCGAGACGAATGACCCACTAAGATCACGCCATCGGCACGGCCGCGCGCGCATCGAGGTGCAGTCCATGAAAACCTACCTGGTCGGCGGTGCGGTGCGCGACCGCCTGCTCGGGTTGCCACCGGGCGACCGCGACTTTGTCGTGGTCGGCGAAACGCAGGCGTCGATGGAGGCCGCCGGCTTCAGGGCCGTCGGCCGCGATTTCCCGGTGTTCCTGCATCCGCAGACCGGCGAGGAGTACGCATTGGCGCGCACCGAGCGCAAGTCGGGGCGCGGCTACCGCGGCTTCGTCGTCGACGCCGATCCGTCGGTAACGCTGGAGCAGGACCTGGGCCGGCGCGACTTCACCATCAACGCGATCGCGCAGGACGAGCACGGCGTCCTGGTGGACCCGTATCGCGGTGCCGACGACCTGACGGCGCGCGTGTTGCGTCACGTCGGACCGGCTTTTTCGGAGGACCCGCTGCGCGTGCTGCGCGCGGCGCGCTTCATGGCCCGCTTCGCGCCGCTGGGTTTCAGCGTGGCACCGGAAACGACGGCGCTGATGCGTGAAATGACGCAGTCCGGCGAACTGGCCGAGCTGACGCCCGAACGCGTCTGGCAAGAGCTGCGCCGTGCCCTGGCCAGCGCTTCGCCTGCCGCGTTCCTGCGCGCGCTGCACGAGGCCGGTGCGCTGGCGGTGGTGCTGCCCGAGGTCGAAGCACTGTATGGCGTACCGCAGCGCGCGGAGTTCCATCCGGAGATCGACACCGGCGTGCACATCGAACTGGTCTGCGACATGGCGGCCCGGCTCGCACCCGGCGACGACGTGATCGGCTTCGCCGCGCTGACCCACGACCTCGGCAAGGCCCTGACCCCGCCGGACGTGCTGCCGCGCCACCTCGGCCACGAGCAGGCGGGCCTGGCCCCGTTGCGGGCACTTTGCGAGCGTTTGAAAGTCCCCGGCGAGCATCGACAGCTGGCCGAAGCGGTCTGCCGTGAGCACCTCAACGTCCACCGTTTCGACGAATTGCGCGCCCAGACCGTGCACGAGCTGATCGCCCGATGCGACGGCTTCCGCCGCCCGGAGCGCATCGCCCAGATCGCGCTGGCCTGCGAGGCCGACAAGCGTGGCCGCACCGGCCACGCCGAAGACGACTATCCACCAGGTCGCGCGCTGATGGCCGCGCATGCCGCGGCGATGGCGGTGCGCGCTGCCGACCTGCCGCGCGATGCGCAGGGCAACGAACCGCAGGGCGCCGCCGTCGGCGATGCGATGCGGCGCGCGCGCATCGCCGCGATCGCACAGGCCACGGGCAAGAAGCCGTAGCGCTGTCGTTCTATCTTCCGCGCCCTGGGCGTAGCGCAGCGAAGCCGAAGGGCCCAGGCGCGAATGCCAGCTACATCCTTGCGCAAAAGCAACGGGCGGCCGAAGCCGCCCGTTGATGGAACAACGCTCGAAACGCGCCTATCAGAACTCGTAGCTCAGCTTCACGTACCACTCGCCGCCGTTGAAGCCGAACGGCGAGGACAACGGGTACTGCGCGCCCAGGAAGTTGAGCGTGCTGTTGGTTTCCTTGTCCGGGTAGGTGTCGAAGATGTTGTTGCCGCCGACGGTCACGTGGCCCTTGCCTTCGAACAGGTCGACCGTCACCGCCAAGTCGAACAGCCACTCCGAGCCGAAGGTGCCCTTCTCGCCGAAGGTGAAGTCCTCCCAGCTGTCGTAGTAGTTCGCGCGCGTGGTCACGTTGAAGTTCCACGGCGTGCGCCAGTCGAAGGTGATCACGCTGCGGTTGTTCGGCAACTGGTTCTCCAGGTCGCCGACGCGATCGGCGTCGATCACCGGCGTGTTCGTTCCCGGGATCACGGCGACGCTGTCGATGTCCTGCTTGTTGTAGCTGTGGCGGAAGTCGAACGCGCCGGTGCCCCACTCGCCGAAATCAGACTGGTACACCGCCACCAGGTCGACGCCCTGCACTGTGCTGTCGAAGCCGTTGACGAAGTACGACACCTGGCCCAGCAACGCCGCGCCCGGTACGCCGGCATCGATCAGCGCCTGCTGCTCAGGCGAACCCGGCACGATGTTGATGGTCTGCAGTGCGATGCGGTCATCAACCTCGATGTTGTAGTAGTCGAGGGTGAGGCTGAAGCTGTCGGTCGGCTGCCAGACCAGGCCGGCGGAGTAGGCGAACGATTCCTCCGCATCGAGCGGCTGCGAGCCCAGTGCGATTGCGGCGGGGTGATTGACCGGGAACGTGCCCAGCGGCACCAGCGCACCGGACGAGTCGGCCGTCGTGGTCACGTCGAGCGTGTTGAGCTGGCCCGGCGTGGGCGTGCGGAAGCCGGTGTTGACCGTGGCGCGCAAGGCCAGGGTTTCGGTCGCC
>DATDBD010000282.1:0-5299 GCA_036525015.1 Lysobacter sp. | reverse complement strand
GGGGCGCATACCGACTGGATCGAGGCCGCTCCTGCCGACGCACGCGGGATTGGCTGCCGTCTCGCATAAAATGTCGGCTTCTCGGCCGCCTGTGCCGTAGCCAGCCGACCGATGACCCCACCTGACCGACCTGCCCCGCCGCTGATCGCTGCCCGCGGCCTGCGTTTCGCGCGCAACGACGAGCCCGTGTTCGGTCCGCTCCAATTCTCCGTCGATGCCGGCGAGGCGCTTCTGGTCCAGGGCGACAACGGCGCCGGCAAGACCACGCTGCTGCGCGTACTGGCCGGCCTGCTGCGCGCCGACGAGGGCGAGATCGACATCGACGGCCATCCCGCCGGCCCGGCGCGGCGGGCACGCGCGATCGCCTACCTGGGTCACTTGCCCGGCCTCAAGGCCGACCTGAGTGCACTGGAAAACCTGAACTTCCTGTGCGGCCTGCACGGCCGCCGCCGCGCCCAGCTACCCGAAAACGCGCTGGCCATTGTCGGCCTGGCCGGCTTTGAGGACGCGCTGGCCCGCCAGCTTTCGGCCGGGCAGAAGAAGCGCCTGTCGCTGGCGCGCCTGTGGATGTCGCCGGCGCCGCTGTGGCTGCTGGACGAGCCGTACGCGAACCTCGACCTGGACGGCATCGAACTGGTCAACCGCATGGTCCAGGCGCACCTGCGCGAAGGCGGTGCCGCCCTGGTCACCACGCACGGTGCCTACGCCGCGCCGCCGGTGCGCACGCGCATGCTGGTGATGGAAAAACAGGGCCTGGAGCTGCGGGAGCAGGTCGTATGAACGGTGCTGCCTTGCCTGGCCTGACCACCGCCGCCCGCGCCCTGCTGACGCGCGACCTGCGCCTGCTCTGGCGCCGCCGCGGCGATGCGCTGCAGCCGGCCATGTTCGCCCTGCTGGTGGTGGTGCTGTTCGCGCTCGCCCTGGGCGGCGAGAAGGAAGCGCTGTCCAAGGTGGCCGGCGCGGTGCTGTGGATGGCAGTGCTGCTGGCCGGACTGCTGGCGCTGGACACACTGTTCCGCGGCGACGCCGAGGACGGTTCGCTGGAACAGTGGATGCTGGCGCCGGTGCCGCTGGCGTGGCTGGTGGCCGTGCGCACGTTCATGCACTGGGCGACCAGTTCGCTGCCATTGCTGGTCGCCGCACCCTTCCTGGGCGAACTGCTGCACCTGCCGCGCGAGCAACTGCCGGTGCTGCTGGCCTCGCTGGCGCTGGGCACGCCTTTGCTGAGTCTGCTCGGTGCGGTGGTGGCTGCGCTGACGGTCGGGATGCGGCGCTCCGGTATACTTGTGGCTCTGCTGGCGCTGCCGCTGTACGTGCCCGTGCTGGTGTTCGGCGCGGGCAGCGTGGCCGCCGCAGCCCAGGGACTGGACCCGGTCGGGGCGCTGCTGCTGCTGGGCGCGGGACTGGCGGTAGCGCTGGTACTGGCGCCGCTGGCCGCCGCCGCGGCGATCCGGATCGCGCTCGGCTAGGCGAGCTGAGTCAAGCGCGCCTCAATTGAGACAGATCAAGCCGCGACACGCTTCGGGTCGCGACAATCCTGCCGCCACCCGGGCCTACGCCCGGGAGCGGGCTGAGAAACGATGAATCCGATCCTGCGCTGGTTCCACAAACTCGGTTCGCCTCCCTACTTCGACCGCTTCGCCGCGCGCTGGGCGCCGTGGGGTTATGGACTGGGCCTGCTGGTGATCGCCTGGGGCCTGTACGGTGCGCTGTTCCAGGTGCCGGCCGACTACCAGCAAGGCGACAGCTTCCGCATCCTCTACATCCACGTGCCCAGCGCCTGGATGAGCATGGCCGTGTTCGGGCTGATGGCGATTTACGCCGCCATCGCGCTGGTCTGGCGCATCAAGCTGTGCGAAATCCTGGCGATGGCCTGCGCGCCGATCGGGGCTGCCTTCACCCTGATCACCCTGGTGACCGGCTCGATCTGGGGCAAGCCGATGTGGGGCACGTGGTGGGATTGGGACCCGCGCCTGACCACGGAATTGATCCTGCTGTTCCTGTACCTGGGCGTGATCGGCCTGTACCACGCCATCGACGACCGCCGCTCCGCTGCGCGCGCCGCCGGTCTGCTGGCCATCGTCGGCGTGGTGCTGCTGCCGGTGATCCGCTATTCGGTGGTGTGGTGGAACTCGCTGCACCAAGGCCAGACCATCCGCCTGCTCGGCGAGTCGAGCATGGACGCCAGCATGATTCCGCCGCTGGTGTGGATGATCGTCGGCACCAAGCTGTGGTTCATCGGCGCGCTGCTCGCCCGCGCCCGCGCCGACAACCTGCGTCGCGAGGCCGGCAAGGCCTGGGTGACCGCGCTTGCGCAGGGAGGCCGCGCGTGAGCTATCTGAACTATGTCATCGCCGCCTACGCGGTGTTCGCGATCGTGCTGGGTTGGGATTTCGTCGCCACCCATCTGCAGATCCGTCGCGAACTGCGTGGCGCGCGTCTGCGCGCCGCACGCGAAGCCGCCCGTCCTGCCACCGGCAAGACCGCAACGAACGAGTTGATCCGATGAATCCTGTACGTCGCCGCCGCCTGCTGTGGGTCATTGCCCTGGTCGTGGCCGCCGGCCTGGCCGCCGCCCTGGTCGCGATGGCCCTGCAACGCAACATCGCCTACCTCTACACACCCAGCGAAGTGCTGCGCGGCGAAGCCGGTGGCCATGCGCGCTTCCGCCTCGGTGGCATGGTCGCGGGTGGATCCTTCCAGCGTACGCAGGGCTCGCTCGAGTCGCGTTTCAAGGTCATGGACGGCGACGCCGAACTGCCCGTGGTCTACACCGGCATCTTGCCCGACCTGTTCCGCGAGAAGCAGGCCGTGGTCGCTACCGGCCGCATGCAGGGCGACACCTTCGTCGCCGAGGAAATCCTCGCCAAGCACGACGAGACCTACATGCCCAAGGAAGTGGCCGACAAGATGGGCATGGCACACAAGAAACACGACGTGCCGGTTTCCACCGCACAGGGCACGAAGTAAGTGTGGGCTGAACTTGGCCAGGTCGCCCTGATCCTGGCGCTGCTGGTATCGGTCCTGCAGGCGGCGCTGCCGCTGGCCGGCGCGCAGCGCGGCGTCGCGCCGTGGATGGCGGTCGCGCGGCCAGCGGCGTATGCGCAGCTCGCACTGGTCGCCCTTGCCTTCGCCATCCTCACCTGGGGCTTCGTCAGCCAGGATTTCTCGCTGCGCTACGTCGCCGAGAACAGCAACTCGCTGCTGCCGGTGATCTACCGCTACACCGCGGTGTGGGGCGCGCACGAGGGTTCTTTGCTGCTATGGGCGTTGATCCTGGCGCTGTGGACGGGCGCGGTCGCGCGCTTCTCGCGGGCGCTGCCCAACGACGTGATCGCCCGCGTGCTCGGCGTGATGGGCGTGGTCAGCACCGGATTCCTCGCGTTCCTGATCTTCACCAGCAACCCGTTCGGGCGCCTGCTGCCGGCCGCCGCCGAAGGCCGCGACCTCAACCCGCTGCTGCAGGACCCGGGCATGATCATCCACCCACCGATGCTGTACGTCGGTTACGTGGGCTTCGCCGTGCCGTTCGCGTTCGCGATCGCGGCGCTGCTGGACGGGCGCATCGACGCGCGCTGGCTGCGCTGGACGCGGCCGTGGACGAACGTCGCCTGGGCGTTCCTGACGCTGGGCATCGCACTGGGTTCGTGGTGGGCGTACTACGAACTGGGCTGGGGCGGCTGGTGGTTCTGGGATCCGGTCGAGAACGCCAGCTTCATGCCGTGGCTGGCTGGCGCCGCGTTGCTGCACTCGCAGGCGGTGACCGAGAAGCGCGGCAGCTTCCGCGGCTGGACGCTGCTGCTGGCCATCGCCACGTTCTCGCTGTCGTTGCTGGGCACGTTCCTGGTGCGCTCGGGCGTGCTCACCAGCGTGCACGCGTTCGCCGCCGATCCGGCGCGCGGACTGTTCATCCTCGCCTTCCTCGGCATCGTCATCGGCGGCTCGCTGCTGCTGTACGCGCTGCGTGCTCCGTCGACGGAAGATGCCGGCAAGCCGTTCGAAGCGGCTTCGCGCGAGACGCTGCTGCTGGCCAACAACCTGCTGCTGACCACGGCCTGCGCGATGGTGCTGCTGGGCACGCTGTATCCGTTGCTGGCCGATGCGCTGGAACTGGGCAAGATCTCGGTCGGCCCGCCGTACTTCGCGCTGATGTTCGTGCTGTTGATGGCGCCGCTGGTGGCGCTGCTGCCGTTCGGCCCGGTCACGCGCTGGCAGCGCGAGCAAGTGTCCAAACCGCTGGCGATGCTGTTGCCCTGGGCCGGCTTGGCGCTGGTCGCGGGCGCCGTCGCGTACTTCTTCGCACCGCAGGGGCCGTGGAAAGTGGCCGCCGGCGTGCTGGGAGCAGCTTGGGTGCTGCTCGGCACGGTGCGCTTCGTCGTCTCGCGCGTGCGCAGCCAGAGCAGCGGAAATCGATTCACCGCGGAAATGCTCGGCATGACGCTGGCGCATTTCGGCATCGCCGTGTTCCTGATCGGCGCGCTGCTCACCGAAGGCCTCAGCCAGCAGCGCGAACTGGCGGTGACGCCGGGCCAGACCGTCGAACTGGGCCGCTATGCATTCCGTTTCGAGGGTGCAGTGCACTCGCAAGGCCCGAACTACCAGGCCGATCGCGGCACCGTCGCGGTGTTCGAGAACGACAAGCCGCTGACCGTGATGCATCCGGAGAAGCGCGCCTACGTCAGCGGCGGACAGGTCATGACCGAAGCGGCGATCGAGGGCGGTTTCAGCCGCGACCTCTACGTCGCGCTAGGCGAGCCGCTCGGTGGCGGAAGCTGGGCGCTGCGCGTGCACGTCAAGCCGTTCGTACGCTGGATCTGGGCCGGTGCCCTGCTGATGATGCTCGGCGGCCTGGTGGCCGCAACCGACCGGCGTTTCCGCCGCGTCGATAACCCCTCGATGATTCCGGAGTCCGCTCGATGAGCGATGCCGCACCGCAGACCCGCAAGTCCACGATGCGCTGGCTGCCGCTGATCATCGTTGCCGTGCTCGGCGTGCTGCTGTTCGCCGGCGTGATGCTCAGCCGCAACCCCAACCGCGAGGCCCTGCCCTCGCCGCTGATCGGCAAGCCGGCGCCGGCGTTCCGCCTGCCGGTATTGCACGAGCCGGGTCGACTGGTGACGTCGCAGGAACTGCTCGGCGCGCCGTACCTGCTCAACGTCTGGGGCAGCTGGTGCCCGGCCTGCCGCGACGAGCATCCGGTGCTCACGCGCTTCGCCGAGAGCAAGCGCCTGCGCGTGATCGGCTTCAACTGGAAGGACGAGCACGCCGACGCGCTGCGTTGGCTGGAGCAGTTCGGCAA
>DATDBD010000281.1:0-2337 GCA_036525015.1 Lysobacter sp. | reverse complement strand
GCCATGCCCACGGCGGCGATCACCGAGTCGAGCGAGAACACGATGTCGATGACCGCGATCTGCGCGATCACGCCCATGAACGACACCGCCGGCTTGGTGTGGACGTCGTCGGACTCCGGCTCGCCGATGATCAGGTCCTTGATCTCCATCGTGCCCTTCACCAGCAAGAACGCGCCGCCGAGGATCAGCACCAGGTCGCGCACCGAGACGCCTTGGCCGAACAAAGAGAACAGGTCCTGGGTGAGGCCGGCCAGCCAGGCCAGCGTCAGCAGCAGCGCGATACGCGTGATGCAGGCCACCGCGATGCCGAACTTGCGCGCCCGCTCGCGCTGCGTGTAAGGCAGCTTGCTGACGGCGATCGAGATGAACACCAGGTTGTCGATACCGAGCACGATCTCGATCGCGCTCAAAGTCACCAGGGTGATCCACGTCTGCGGATCGGTCAGCATTTCAACAATCACTTGCTTGGCTTCCTAACTTTGATTTTCAACAACGGCCGCGCCGCGTCGGAGCGCGTTTTCACAGGGCCGGTCAGATCCGGGGCAGCAGGATCGCGCCCCACGTCAGCAATACGTTCATCATCAGCACGAACACCGCCGCCGAGCCCATGTCCTTGGCGCGGCCAGCCAGCTCGTGGTACTCGGGGCCGTAACGCTCGATCACGGCCTCCACCGCCGAATTGAGCAATTCCATGCTCAGCACCAGCAGCATCGAGCCCACCAGCAGCACCCGCTCGACCGGGGTCTGTCCGGTCCACCAACCCACCGGGGCCAGCACGACGAACAGGTAGACCTCCAGCCGGAACGAGGATTCGTGCAGCCAGGCCGCACGCAGGCCCTGCATCGACCACCTGGCGGCCTTGAAGATGCGCGCGGGACCCCGCGGAAGATGTCCGAACTCGTCTGCCATGAGGCGTCAGGCCGGCACGAAGCAGGATGCGCAATACGGCTGCACGGGCCTGGACAGGGACGGCTCGAAGATCGACATGGGGACGGGGTCTGGCCACTGACCGCGGGCGGATGGCCGCGGCGAAGGGCCGATTTTGCCACAAGCTCCGGTTACCCGCCGTGTGCCCCCGCCGACCGACCGCTCCTGCACAGCACCGCTAGCGGTGTTTTCGCATGGCGTTAGCGCGCCCCGGCCTAGCCTGATCCGACCCATTGCGGAGAGCCGCCATGTCCCGCTGCGCCCTGCTCGCCCGGCTGGAAGCCAAACCCGGCAAGGAAGAACAACTGGAACAATTCCTCAAGAGCGCGCTGCCCCTGGCCGAAGCCGAACCGGGAACCCGCACCTGGTTCGCGCTGCGCTTCGGCCCCAGCAGCTTCGGCATCTACGACACCTTCGACACCGAGGCCGGCCTTCAGGCGCATCTGGACGGACCGATCGCCGCCGCGCTGATGTCGCGCTCGGAGGAGCTGCTTGCCAAACCGCCGCAGATCGACCGCCTCGACCTGCTGGCCAGCAAGTTGCCGCACTGAACTGCCGACCACCGTTTTCTTCCGCCACCGATCGATTCGGAGACCTGCCCATGAGCGTGAACCCCATTCCGGACGGCTACCACAGCGTGACGCCTTACCTGATCGTCGACGACGCCGAGTCGGCGCTGAAGTTCTATCGGGAGGCCTTGGGCGCCGAAGAAACGGTGCGCCTGCCGATGGGAGGAAAGATCGGCCACGCCGAGATCAGGATCGGCAACTCGATGGTGATGCTGTCGGACGAATGGCCGGACATGGGCGCGCTCGGCCCGAAGACGCGTGGGGGCGCCACGTCGTCCTTCGTTCTCTACGTCGAGGATGCCGACAAGGCATTCGATCGCGCGGTGAAAGCCGGCGCGAAGGTCGACAAGCCGGTCGAGAACCAGTTCTGGGGCGACCGCATGGGCTCGGTGACCGATCCGTTCGGCCACAAGTGGAGCTTTGGCAGCCACGTCGAGGACGTGTCGCCGGAGGAAATGAAGCAACGCATGGACGCTTGGGCGAGCCAGCAAGGCGGCTGACGCCAACTGCGCGCCGGCGAGGCATCGCCCGCCGGCGCATGCGATTACTTTCTGCCTGCCGCCTGCGCGGTCTCTTCTTCGTGGATCGCGGTGCCACGGCTGCCATCGGGCTTGATCCAGCCGCGGAACATGCTGCCGCTGTTGAACGGCATGGCGATATTGCCCTGGCTGTCCATGGCGATCGCACCGCCATCGCCGCCTGCGGCCGGCACGATCTTGTTGACCACTTCCTCGGCGGCGGCCTGCAGCGAATCGCCTCGATAGGCCACGCGCGCGCAGATGTCGTGCGCGACGGCGTTACGGATGTAGAACTCACCCCAGCCGGTGCCTGAAACGCCGCA
>DATDBD010000280.1:0-2693 GCA_036525015.1 Lysobacter sp. | reverse complement strand
CGGTTGTTGCGCCGGGATCGCGTCGAGGTTGGCGTCGGCAACGGTGTCGTCGATGGTCGCAGCCGGCACCGGCTGGCCGCGCTCGTCGAACAGCGGCTTGGTCGGGCGCCTGGAGAGTCCGCTGACCCATCCGGCGACCTGTTCGCGCTTCACTGTGGGCGGCAGCGCATCCAGGTCGTGCAAGCTGCGGTCGAGTCGTTGCAGGCGGGCGTTCTGCGCCGCGATCGCGTCGCGATCGAGCACGACCCGATCGGCGTCGGCCAAACGCTCCACCCAGAAAGACGGATCGAGTTGGGCGTCCTCGACGCCGATGACGCCGTGTGCGGGGATCGACCGTTGAACCGTCGAATCGCGCGCTGCCGATGGCTGTGCCGCGACGGCCGCAAGCAGCAGGGCGGTGGTGAGGGAAACAAGCAGTCTCATGATCAGCCCACCGGGGAAAGACCGGACAACACGCCGGCCATGAACAGTCCGATGCCCGTGCCCAGCACCAGGCCGAGCATCGCCAGCAGCACCGCTGCCGGCACCAGCGCGCGGGAGTAAGTGGCGGCCAGCACGGGCGCCGTCGCCACGCCGCCGATCTGCGCCAGCGAGGAGATGCCGCACAGGTACAGGTCGAAGCGGAACAGACGCGCGGCCACCAGGAACAGCGCGATGTGCATCAGCAGCACGCTCAGCCCGACCAGCACGAACAGCGGCGCCTGCGCCATGCCGGCGAAGTTGCTCTGCGAGGCCAGTGTCGCCACCAGGCAAGCCAGCATCGCACTGGCCAGCGGCGAGGGCACGGGAGAGGTCGCCAGCGGCGTGCGCGCCAACACCAGGCCGACGACGGTGGCGATCAGCACGGTCCAGGCCGTGGTCGTCAAAAAGCCGTTGCTGGGCAGCGCCGCGGCCAGCGCCGCCGCGCCGTTGCCGACCAGCAAGGCGATGCCCAGCCACAGCAGGACGCCGCCTGCGGAGGCTTCTCCTGCGGTGTTCGGCGCCGATGCGATGGGCAGCGGTCGCGCGTCTGCGCGCGTCCAACGATTGAAAGTGGGAGCGAACCGCACCGCCGAGAACAGCACCACGACCCACAGCGAATAGCACAGCGCGTCAGCCAGCAGGACCGGCGGCAGCAGGTTGTCAGGAAGCCCGATCGACTGCTTGACCGCGACCAGGTTGGCGGAGCCGCCGGTCCAGGTGGCGCTCAATGCAGCCAGCATTTTCCAGCCGTCGGCCGGCAGCCAATGGCGGAAGATCAGGTAGGCGAGCACGATCGCGGCCAGGATGCTGCCCATCGCGCAGGCGAACACGGCCAGCATGCGCGGCCCCAGGCGCAGGATCGCGCGCAGGTCGCAACCGACCATCAGCAGGAACAGCAACGCCGGCAGTAGTTGCGCGATCAATGACTTCTGCGCGGCTTCGATGTCGGGCGTGGTCCGCCACAGGCCACCCACGGCCAATGCGGTGACAAACAGATAGGTCAGCACGATGGGTGGCAACACCGAGAACAGACGCCAGCCGTAGCGCTTCTCCAGCGAAGGAAACAGGCCGGCCGCCAGCAGCACCACCGCCAGATAAGGCCAAACCGTCTGGATCATTGCTCCCCCTCGCCAGCGCCGGTCGGGAGACCCGCCGGCCGCTAGGAATACATACTTCACTATCGGATTTTGTCAAGAATAAATTATTGACCATCCCTTCCAGCCATGTTACACAGCCGTTACTGGGGTCCTCAGGTGCTCGGCTGCACGTGGACGTTTCTATTCTTCCGCTCGAATCTCGACCGACAGAACCGGCCATCCATCCCGGTCGCGGTTGGCGCGTGGGTGCGCGGGCCTGGCTGTGCGCAGGGCTGCTGATGTTCAGCGCGGCTACCGTCGCGGATTCGACCGAGGCTGGGCTGCCAGCCCGCGTGAGCGCCCTGGTCGATGCCGGCGATTTCCGCACGGCGCAGCAGCAGATCGACGCCGCGACTGCCGCGGCCGATATCGATGCCGACACGCTTACCGCCCTGCAATTCCAGCGCGAGCGCATGCGCCGCATCCGCCTGGACTTCCCGCTCACCGAAGCGCAAGCCAAGCGCAAGCTGCGCGAACGCATCCCGGACCTGCGCGACGACGAGTTCGCCGCGTGGAAACAGGCCAACCAGCTCGAACACCTGGTCATCGACGGCCAGCCGTATTACTTCAACCGCTCGATATCCAACCTGTTCCGCCTCAGCCCACAGGCGGCGGCGCGCCTGGCCAAGCCCGTGGTGCGCAACGACGGGCCGATGGAGCAGGCCAACGCCTACCACGACGAGGCGCTGCGGCAGGCGCGCGACACCGGCAAGACCAGCGTCGCGCCGCGCCGCGTGCGGGTCACGCAGTCGATCATCGTCAACGCCGACGCCGTGCCCGCAGGCGAGACCGTGCGGGCGTGGATCCCATACCCGCGCGCGCTGCCGGGCCAGCAGGAAGGCATAGCCTTCATCGCCAGCCAACCGGCACGCCACGCGATCGCGCCGGAATCGACCATGCAGCGCACCGTCTATCTGGAGAAGAAGGCGCAGGCCGGCCAGCCGACCGAGTTCGCGATCACCTACGAGTTGACGGTGTTCGGACAGGTCCATCGCATCGACCCGGACAAGGTCGTCGCGGTCGGTAATCGCCCGGATCTCGCTCCGTACCTGGGCGAGCGACCGCCGCACATCGTCTTCACCGACGACATGCGCC
>DATDBD010000279.1:0-2410 GCA_036525015.1 Lysobacter sp. | reverse complement strand
CAGCACGCTGGTCTCGGCCTGGTCCTTTCTGACATACGAGATGTCGTCAAGGATGAGCAGGTCGTAGCGGTCCAGCTTGGCCAGCGCCTGGGGCAGCTGCAGGCTCTGGCGGGCAGCCTGCAGGCGCTGCACCAACTCGCTGGTGCGCATGTATAGCACCCGGTAGCCGGCGTCGATCAGCGCGTGGCCGATGCCGCAACCGACATGGCTCTTGCCCACGCCAGGCGGGCCGAAGATCAGGACCGTGGCGCCCTTGTCGAGCCAGGCGCCGCCACCGGCCAGCGCCATGACGTGGGCCTTGGACAGCATCGGCACCTCGGCGAAGTCGAAGCTCGTCAGCGTCTTGGTCGCATCGAGCTGCGACTCGGCGCGATGGCGCTCGGTGCGGCGCTTGGCGCGCTCGGCCACTTCGTGTTCCAGCAAGCCCCCCAGGAAGCGACCCGCTGGCCAACCCTCCTTGTCCGAGCGCTGTGCCAGCTCCGGCCAGAGTCGAGCGATCGTGGGCAGGCGCAGCTCGGTGAGCATCAACGCGTTGCGCCCGGCGTCAACGGATGTGGCGGTCATGCGGCCACCTCTTCGAGCTCGTCGTCCTGCTTGCTCGGCAGCAACGCGTCGTAGCGGCTGGCCGGCGGGATCTCCACCGTAACTGTCGGCAACTCGGCCTTGCGCGGTGCGAACTCCTCGCGCAGCCGCTTCACATCGGGCAGTTCACCGATGGCCAGCAACGTGTCGAGCCGCTGCGCCAGGACACCTTCCACCCCGTCGCGGGCTGCCATCTCCAGCAGTGCGACGATGCTCTGGCAGGCCTGTCGCTGCGTCAGCCTGGCATCGAGCTGCTCCCAGGTGCGGCGATACGCCTCGCGCGGGAACAGCGCGTCGCGGAACACCAGCCCCTTGAACGCCTGGGGCTTCCTCTTGAGCTCGTCGATGAAGTGCCGGTAGTCGATCACCCGGGCGCGCCCGCCGGTGGGCGAACGCGTGCCGCGCGCCAGCGTCAGCACCAGGACGCCGGAGAGGTAGCAATCGAGCCGGTCGCTGTACAGGCGCACCTTCAGGCGATGGCCGATCAGGCGCGATGGGGCGCTGTACAGGATGGCGCGCACGGTGAAGGTGCCGCAGCGCGTGACGCGTGCCTCTTCCTCGACGAAGTCAGTCGTGCGCCGCACCGGCAAGTCCTGCAGCTGCTCGCGCTCGATGCGGAACGCCGCCGCGTTACGCCGGTTGCGACGCATCACGACCTCGCGCACGAAGCCCTCGTAGGCCGCCCGGTCGTCGAAGTCGCGGTGCCCGCGCAGTAGCAGGGCTTGCTCGATCGCCTCCTTGAGGTACCGGTGCGAGGACTCGACGCTGCCGTTCTCGTGGCTCACGCCGCGGTTGTTGCGCGTACCGGCCATGCCGTAGTGATCAAGCAGCCCCGTGTAGCGCACGGTGAAGTCCTGTTCCTCGGCCAGGTTCTTGAACGCCGCCGACAGGCTGTCGCTGCGGTGCTCCTGTGGGGCGCCGCCGGCTTGCCACAGGGCGTTCTGCAGCCCCTTGGACAGGGCCTCGAAGCTCTCCCCACCCTCGAGCACTTCGACATGCTCCCAGCGCGAGAAGGCCAGCACGAAGTGGTACAGCATGTGCACGAACATGGCGCCGGCGATCGTGACGCACAACTTGCCCATGGCGGTGAAGTCCGACAGCCCGCGATGGCCCGGCGCATGCTCCTGGGGGAAGAACACTTCCTTGGACGGACCTTCCAGCGCGCGCCACTGGCGTACGTGACGCTGCAGGGTGCGCAGCATGCCGTCGGGGAAGCGCTCGGGGTGATCGTCCTGGAGCTTCCTCAGCAGCGTGACGGCCATCAGCTTGGGCGCGCCGCGCAACAGCGGCACGATCTCGGTGTCCCAGACATCGGTGAACGGATCGGCTCGAGAGCGCCAATACCGACGGGGATTCTGCGAGGGCAGCGTGACTGCGCCCTCGATGCGCCGCGCGCTGCGCTCGCTGATGCCGGCCTTGGCTGCGGCCAGCTCCTGGGACTTCTTCTTGCGGATATTCATGTAGAGGCGAACCTGCTGATCGGTGATTCGGGTGCCTGGCACTGGGCCGACCTCTTCTTGAGACCTGAGCCCACCAGTCTGACCCCGACCAATCCGGCGCCGCCGGTGGTTCGTCGTCTACGGCGGCTACGCCGCCTTCGACTCCTCACCACCGGCCATCATGGTTGTCGTTCGACCGGACAAGATGAGTGTCGCGCCCCATTGGCCGCACGACAACGCGATTGTCTGCGAGGGCATGGCACGCTACGGCCACGCCGACGCGGCGCTCGCGTTGCTCGGGGCAGCTTTCGACGGGAGCCTGTATTTTGACGTTGCGCGCTTGCCCGAACTGATCTGCGGCTTCCCGCGCCGCGCTGGCGAAGGGCCGA
>DATDBD010000278.1:0-3540 GCA_036525015.1 Lysobacter sp. | reverse complement strand
CGTCGTCGGCACAGTAAGGACGGGCGATACCGGCCCAGCGCGGATGGGTGGCCCATTCGTGGCGGAGTTGTTCAGCGGTCGGCAGTGCGGTGTTCATGGCGGCGTTCCTTTCTCGATATCGGTTGGAAAGACAGCGGACTTACGCAACAGCGGAACTACAGCGGCGCAACGCTCAATCGAGGCGCGCGTAACCCGGCAGCGTGAGGAATTCCTCCAGCGTGTCGGAATGGGTCAGGCGGTCGAGTACGCCGATCGCCTCGTTGATGCGGCTGGCACCCGGGATGCGCGTGCGGTCGCCCAGGCGGGCGGGCAGGTTGATGAAAGCGCGTTCGAGCAGGGCGAAGTCGACGGGGGTGCCGTCGTCGAGATGCAGGCCTTCGCTGTGCAGCCATTGCCATAGTTGGGTACGCGCAATCTCGGCCGTGGCGGCGTCCTCCATCAGCCAGTGGATCGGCACGCAGCCGTTGCCGTCGAGCCAGGCGGCGAGGTACCGCACGCAGACCTCGACGTTGCCTTCAAAACCGGCGCGCGTGATCGTGCCCAGCGAAGGTTTGATGAGGTCGTCGCGCGTGGCCCACACGTCCTCGCGCAGCGCGTGGCGCTGATTAGGCGTGGGCATGCGCTCGTCGAAGATCTGCTGGGCCAGCGGAATCAGTGCCGGATGCGCGACCCAGGTGCCGTCATGCCCGGCGGTGACCTCGCGCAGCTTGTCGGCGCGCACCTTGGCCAACGCCGCCTGGTTTGCAGCAACGCTCGCGGCCTCGTCGCCGCTGATCGGGATCTGCGCCGCCATGCCGCCCATCGCATGCGCGCCGCGCTTGTGGCAGGTCTGGATCAGCAGTTCGCAGTACGCGCGCAGGAATGGTTGCGTCATCGTCACCTGGCCGCGCTCGGGCAGCACCTTGTCGCGATGCCTGCGGAACGTCTTGATGTACGAGAACACGTAGTCCCAGCGCCCGCAGTTGAGGCCGGCGATGCGCGTGCGCAGCGCATGCAGGATCTCGTCCATCTCGAACACGGCCGGCAGCGTCTCGATCAACACAGTGACCTTGAGCTGGCCGGCGGCGAGGCCGAGTTCGCGCTCGAAGTGGTCGAGCACGTCGTTCCACAGCTGCGCCTCTTCCATCGACTGCAGCTTGGGCAGGTAGAAATAAGGTCCGCGATCCTTCGCGGCGAGCACGTCCGAATTGTGGAAAGCGAACAGGCCCAGGTCGAACAGGCTGCCGGACATCGGCGCGCCATCGATGAGCAGGTGCTTTTCGTCCAGGTGCCAGCCGCGCGGGCGCACCATCAGCACGGCCTGCTGCGCGAACGGCTTGAGCGCGTAGTGCTTGCCGGGGGCGCCATCGGAGCCGGGCGCGGTCCACTCCAGCGTGCCGGCCACGGCCTGCTGCAACGTGCGCTGGCCGGCAATCAGGTTGGCCCAGGTCGGCGAGGTGCTGTCCTCGAAGTCGGCCATGTAGACCCGGGCGCCGGAATTGAGTGCGTTGATGACCATCTTCGGGTCGACCGGGCCGGTGATCTCCACGCGTCGGTCGAGCAGGGCCGGCGGCAACGGCGCCACCTTCCAGTCGCCGGCGCGGATCGCGGCGGTGTCGGGGCGGAAGTCGGGCAGGCCGCCGGCGTCGAAGAAGGCCTGGCGCTGGCGACGGTCGGCCAGGCGGGCCTGGCGGACGGGTTCGAAACGGCGGTGGAGCCCGGCGAGGAACTCCAGCGCGGCAGGGGTCAGCACCTGCCCCTGTTCATCAAGCGCCTGGCCCGTGATCTGGGTGCCAGTGGGGGTGTGGGCCTCCTGCGGCCACTGCGTCATCACTGCCGACATTCCTGCTGCTCCGTCTTATTGCCGTTTGGGACCTGACTGGCACCATGCGGTGGCGTGTCGTATTTGACAAACAAGATTCTTCAATGTGTATCATTAGCCCAGCTAATACTTGGTAGAACGAATGAGCGCCAAGGTCCCGGCCAGCCCCCGTTTCGCCTACAAAGGGGATCGGATGAAGCCGCTGCGGGCCTTCTGCCAGACGGCCCGGCTGGGTTCGATCTCGCGCGCGGCCGAGGCGTTGTTCCTGAGCCAGCCGGCGGTGACCTTGCAATTACAGGCGCTGGAGCGGGAATTCGGCGCCCGCCTGCTCGAGCGCAGCGGCCGGCGGATCAGCCTGACCCGCGAGGGCCAGGAGCTGTATGAGCTGGCCCGCCCCCTGGTGGAGGGGCTCGATGGCCTCGACGGGGTCTTTCGCGAGCGGGTCCGCGGGCTGGATGCCGGCGAACTGAACGTCGCAGCCGGCAGTTCGACCATCCTTTATCTGCTGCCGAAGATCGTCGAGGCCTTCCGCGCCACCCACCCCGAGGTACGCCTGACCCTGCACAACGTCACCGGCGCCGGCGGCCTGGACCTGCTGCGCTCGGATGCGGTCGACCTGGCGGTGGGCTCGATGCTCGATGTCCCGGCGGACCTCAGCTACGAGCCCGTGTACCGGTTCGAGCCGATGCTGATCACCCCGCGCAACCATCCGTTGGCGCAGAAGCCCGAACTGGAACTGCAGGACCTCTCGCCCTACGGCCTGATCCTGCCGCCGCAGCGCCTGACCACCTACCGCCTGGTCGACCTGGTGTTCCAGCAAAACCGCGTGCCCTACACGGTGGCGCTGGAAGTCGGCGGCTGGGAGGTCATCAAGCAATACGTGGCGATGGGGCTGGGCATCAGCATCGTCACCTCGATCTGCCTGACCGAGGCCGACCGCGAGCGTCTGGCGACGCGCTCGCTGGCGCGCTATTTCCCGTCACGCAGCTACGGCGTGGTGGTGCGCAAGGGCAAGTATTTGTCGCCGCATGCGCGGGCATTTACCGAACTGATACGTCCGGCGTTGTTCGAGCGCGAGGATTACTACGCCACCGGGCAATCCGAGCGGTAGTGCGGGCCTTGTCCCGCCCGAAGCGGAAGCCGTGCGCAGTGGCGGGCGCAGGCCCGCCCTACTTGCCGGCGCCCAATCCGGCGGGCTGGCCGGCCAACCAGCGTCGGTAGCCCCGGTAGTGGTGCAGCGCGAAGCCCGCGAACGCAGGGCTGTCCCGGTAAGCCCGCTCCGTCTGCGCCACCGCGCGCTCCAGGTCGATCTCGGTGAGGTGGTTGAAGGTGACCTTGCTCAGTTCGTTGGGGGTCACTTCCAGGCCGATCACCACGCGCTTGCGCTTCTTCGCCGCGTAGGCCATTTCGTTGGCGGCGTGCGCGATGATGCCGTCGCTGCCGTCGACGCGATGGCGATAGTCCATCAGCGCGACATAGTCGTAGAGATCGATCACGTGCTCGCTCACCGGGCGCGCGACGCCATTCCATTCCATCTCGATGCCATCGAGCCAGAACGGGATGGCCGGCCCGATGGACAGCGTCTGTCCGGAAGCGCGCTTGAGCGTCATGAACGCCTGGCCCAGGTCCAGGAATTGCCGCAGCAGTTCCATCTTCTGCGTCTTCCATTGCGCCAGGATGTGCGGCTCGATGTCGAGGTTGACCCCATCGAAGCGCGCTTCGGGCCTGGAACCCGCGTT
>DATDBD010000277.1:0-2701 GCA_036525015.1 Lysobacter sp. | reverse complement strand
CGTGGCGGCGCGCGAGGCCGTCGCCGCAGGCTCCCCGGGGTTGGACGAAGTCGTGCAGGCCTTCGGAGCGGGTGTGCTGGATGCCAGCGGCGGGCTCGATCGCGCCGCGATGCGGGCCCGGGTGTTCCAGGACGAACCGGCGCGGCGCCAGCTCGAAGCCATCATCCATCCCCGTGTCCGCGCGCAGATGCAGGCGCAATGCCTGGCCGCCCCGGGTGCGTATGCCATCGCCGCCATTCCGCTGCTGACCGAGGGCGGCCGCGACGCCTATCCGTGGCTGGATCGCGTGCTGGTCGTCGATGTGCACCCCGACGTGCAGCGCGCGCGGTTGGTGCGTCGCGATGGCATCGATGCCGCCCTGGCCGATCGCATGATCGCCGCACAGGCAAGCCGTCAGGCGCGCCTGGCGGTTGCGGACGACGTGATCGTCAACGATGGTGCGCTCGAAGCCCTGGATACCCACGTCGCCGCGCTGGATCGGCGCTACCGCCTGCTGGCAGTGGACGCCCCGGGCGGTTGAGGCGCGATCCCACAGTGCGAATCTTTCGTTTGCAGCCCTGCAAGATGGAATCCGCACATCCTGCCGTCCCTATCCACCTGCGGACTCTTCGTGCTTTTGACAAGCGCTAAAGCCGGGGCGACACCGAAGCAGTCGGTTCGTCAGTCGCCCAGCCAGAGGCCGCGAATCGCGGCAATGCCCTGTGCCCCGTGGCGACGCGCTTCGGCCAGATCGTCCGGCACGAGGCCCCCGATGGCATAGAGCGGCAGGGAGACCGACTCGCGCAGGGCGGCAAAGCCATCCCAGCCCAACGTAGGTGCACCCGGGTGGCTCGGCGTCGCCTGTACGGTGCCGACCACCCCAAAATCGCACCCCAACGCCTGCGCCATCTTCAACTCGTGCACGTCATGGCATGAAGCCGCGACCGGCAACCCTTCCGGCAGCGGACGTGTCGTAAGCGCGGCCAGCTGCGACGCACGCAGGTGCACGCCGACCTCATGCCGCAGCGCCAGTTCGATGTCGCCATTGACCAGCACCTGCGCGTCTGCAGCGCGACAACGTACAGCGGCGGCATCGACAAGTTGCTCCCAGCGCGCTTGCTCGCAATCCGGCGCCCGCAACTGCACGCGGCGCACTCCAAAAGCCAGCGCACGCTCCAGGGCCGACAGCCAGGCGGTGTCATCGTCGCCCGGGCCAGGGGTGACCAGATAGCGATCAGGCTGCTGCAAAGCCGCGACCACCGGCACATCAGCAGGAGGCATCGCATAGCGGGCCAGTTGCGCGAGTGGGACCCAGGCCAACGCCTGGCCCTCGCGGCCACGGACGGCGCCGCGCCATGCCTTCACCTCGCGCACGTCCAGCCGCAAGCGCTTGTGAGGATAGGCCTGCGGCACCATGATCAGCGGTGCGCCAACCTCGACGTCGATGCCGAGCTCTTCATGCAGTTCGCGTGCGAGGGCAGCCTCGGGCGACTCGCCGGGCTCGTGCTTGCCGCCCGGGAATTCCCAGAGGCCCGCCAGATCGCGTCCTTCGGTGCGGCGCGCAAGCAGGATGCGGCCACGCGCGTCGCGGATCACGCCGGCGACGACTTCGACGTAATCGCTACGCTCGCCCGCCGGGGGCGTATTGGCTTGGGTGGAGTCTTTCAACAAGAGCGACCCTCATCCCAACCCTCTCCCGCGTTGCGGGAGAGGGGGCTTGCGGTGGCTTCCGGGCTTGCGGGAAAGCCGCGCGCCCGGGACCCGATGAAGGGCCGTCCGGGCCCGCTTCAATGGCCCGCTGCCACCCTTGCGTGGCTCATGGTGCCGGGCTGGCTCAGGCCAGCTGTCCATGGCAGTGCTTGTACTTCTTGCCGCTGCCGCACGGGCACGGATCGTTGCGACCGACGTTGGCGAAGGCATCGGGGTTGCGCGCGGCCTGCACCTGCGCGGCCTCCTCGTCGGCGCCCAGGCCGCCGACTTCGGCGTGCTGGAACTGCATCTGCCGCGCCTGCGCCTCGGCGGCGGCGCGCTCCTGCGCTTCCATCAGGGCGATCTCTTCCTCGCTGCGGATGCGCACGCGCGCCAGCAGCGTGACGACCTCGCGCTTGACCTTCTCGAGCATGTCGCTGAACAGCTCGAAGGCTTCCTTCTTGTATTCCTGCTTCGGCTGCTTCTGCGCGTAGCCGCGCAGGTGGATGCCCTGGCGCAGGTAGTCCATGCGCGCCAGGTGTTCCTTCCAGTTCTGGTCGAGCACGTTGAGCATGATGTGCTTCTCCAGCATGCGCATGGTGTCGGCGCCCAGTTGGGTCTCACGCTGCTCGAAGTGGTTGCGGATGGCTTCCTGCACGCGCTCCTCGATGGTCTCGGCGTCGAGCTCCTCGCTCTGCTGCGCCATCGCCACCAGCGGCACCTGCACGCCGAAATCCTCCACCACCGCCGCTTCCAGGCCCGGCAGGTCCCATTGCTCGTCGATCGAATTGACCGGCACGAAGCGGACGACCGTATCGGCGACCACGTCCGAACGGATGCCCTCGACGTTCTCCTGCACGCTTTCGGCTTCGAGCAGTTCGTCGCGCTGGCCGTAGATCACCTTGCGCTGGTCGTTGTTGACGTCGTCGAAGTCGAGCAGGTTCTTGCGGATGTCGAAGTTGTGGGCCTCGACCTTGCGCTGCGCGTTGGCGATCTGCTTGGTCACCAGCGGGCTTTCGATGATGTCGTCTTC
>DATDBD010000276.1:0-10141 GCA_036525015.1 Lysobacter sp. | reverse complement strand
CGGCCTGAGGGTCGCCTTGCCAGCCTCTAGTGCCTATGCTCCAATCCGGTAAAGACCGTACGCCAGCGCATTCGGCAGTGCGGCAATCAACGCGAGAATTACAGAGGGGATCGCGATGGGTTTTGAACGTCCGTGGCTTGCGCATTACCCGGCCGGAGTGCCGGCCGAGATCGACGTCGACGAGTATCCCTCCATCGTCTCGGTGCTCGAGAACGCGATCGACAAGTACCGCGACCGCCCCGCCTTCGCCAATCTCGGCCGGGTGCTGACCTATGCCGAGGTCGACCGGCTCAGCGCGCAGTTCGCGGCCTACCTGCTCGGCGAGCTCAAGCTCAAGAAGGGCGATCGCGTCGCGATCATGATGCCCAACTGCCTGCAATACCCCATCGCGACGTTCGGCATCCTGCGCGCCGGCCTGACCGTGGTGAACACCAACCCGATGTACACGGCGCGCGAGCTCAAGCACCAACTCGCCGACTCCGGTGCCAGCGCGATCCTGGTGCTCGACAACTTCGGCCGCACCGTGCAGGAAGTCCTCGCCGATACCCAGATCAAGCAGGTCATCACCACCGGCCTGGGCGACATGCTCGCCATGCCCAAGGGCGCGATCGTCAACTTCGTGCTGAAGTACGTGAAAAAGATGGTGCCGGACTACAACATCCCCGGCGCGATTCGCTTCAAGGACGCCCTCACCCTCGGCCAGATGCGCAAACTGCCCGAGATCGAGATCACTGCGGACGACATCGCCTTCCTGCAGTACACCGGCGGCACCACCGGCGTGGCCAAGGGCGCGATGCTCACCCATCGCAACCTCGTGGCCAACATGCAGCAGGCTGCGGCGTGGATCGGCACGAACGTGAAGTACGGCGAGGAGATCATCATCACCGCGCTGCCGCTGTACCACATCTTCGCGCTGACGGCGAACGGGCTGGTCTTCATGAAGTTCGGCGGCCTGAACTACATGATCACCAACCCGCGCGACATGCACGGCTTCGTGAAGGAACTCAAGAAGGTTCCGTTCACCGCGATCACCGGCGTCAACACGCTCTTCAACGGCCTGCTCAACACCCCCGGTTTCGACCAGATCGACTTTTCCAAGCTGCACCTGACCCTGGGCGGCGGCATGGCGGTGCAGCGGTCGGTGGCCGAACGCTGGAAGCAGGCCACTGGCACCACGCTGGTCGAGGCCTATGGCCTGACCGAGACCTCGCCGGCGGCCTGCATCAACCCGATGGACCTGGCCGACTACAACGGCGCGATCGGCCTGCCGATCCCCTCCACCGATGCCTGCCTGAAGGATGAGGCCGGCAATGAGCTGACCCAGGTCGGCGACGTCGGTGAGCTGTGCATCAAGGGCCCGCAGGTGATGAAGGGCTACTGGCGCCGCCCGGAGGAAACCGCCAACGTCATCGACGCCGACGGGTGGTTGCATACCGGCGACATGGCGCGCATGGACGAGAAGGGCTTCTTCTACATCGTCGACCGCAAGAAGGACATGATCCTGGTGTCGGGGTTCAACGTGTACCCGAACGAGGTCGAGGACGTGATCGCGATGATGCCCGGTGTGCTCGAGGTGGCCGCGGTGGGGGTGGCCGACGAGAAGTCCGGCGAGGCCGTGAAGGTCGTGATCGTGAAGAAGGACCCGTCGTTGACCGCCGAGCAGGTCAAGGCGCATGCCCGCGAGCACCTGACCGGCTACAAGCACCCGCGCTTCGTCGAATTCCGCACAGAACTGCCAAAGACCAACGTCGGCAAGATCCTGCGCCGGGAGTTGCGCGACGAGCCCACCGGCCACTGAGTCCTTGTCGCTCGCAGTCCCCGAAAGCCCCTCCCCACCGGAGGGGCTTTCTTTTTGGCCGCGGCTGGGGTGTAGCATCGGAAAGTGTGGGCCATATCACGCCGTCCGCCGCCCACGCACCCTGCCTTGCGGGCGGCACAATGGGGACTGCCAAATGAGCACCATCGAGAAGCTGCACCGCACGCGCAACTACGCGACCCTGCGGGTCGAGTCCGATCCTGCGGGCGATACGCACTGGATGTACATGCACGACGACATCGGCCGTGGCGTGCGTCCGTGTTTTCGTACCGAACTCATGGACGACATGTGGAGCTTCCTCTCGTCGATCACGCTGCGCGAAGGCCAGCGCCAGCCCGGTCGGTTGCGTCATGTGGTGCTCGGCTCCGCCGCTTCGGCTTTCAACCTCGGCGGCGATCTCGATCTGTTCTCCAAGCTGATCCGCGGCAACAACCGCGAACACCTGCTCGCTTATGCACGCCGCTGCATCGACGGCGTCTACCACCTGCACAACGGCCTGGGCGGCGACGTGCGCACGATCGCGCTGATCCAGGGCGATGCGCTTGGCGGCGGCCTGGAGCTCGCGCTGTCCTGCCACACCATCGTCGCCGAGGAAGGCGTCGACATGGGGTTGCCGGAAGTGCTGTTCGGCCTGTTCCCGGGCATGGGCGCCTATTCGTTCCTGTGCAAGCGCATGTCGCCGCAGATGGCCGAGAAGTTCATCCTCGAAGGCACCATCCTCACCAGCGACGAGATGCACCGCATGGGCGTGGTCGACGTGCTCGTGCCCAAGGGCCAGGGCGAGGCCGCCGTGCAGGACCTGATCCGCCAGCAGCAGCGTTCGCCGCACGCCCACCTGGCCATGAACGCCGTGCGTGGTATCGCGCAGCCGGTCGGCTACGACGAGCTGATGGGCATCACCGAGGTATGGGTGGATACGGCCCTGGCGCTGGGCGAGAAGTCGCTGCGCACGATGGAACGCATCGTCCGTGCACAGACTCGCCGTTCGTCACTAGCCGCCTGATGGGTCGAGCGGGCCGCATGCCGGCCCGCCCCTCAGGATGAGCGCTCGTCGCCGCCGCGGGCACCACGTGCCCGTTCGCGCGCTTCGAGCGCCGCCTTGCCTTGGGCAAGGCGTTCGTTGAGGCCGCCCAGTCGCTGACGCCACTCGCGCGCGACCTGCCAGTCCGGAAGCCGCATCAGTTCGCCGCTGACGGCCGCCAGCTTGATCAGGCCCAGATTGCTGGAGACGCCCTTGAGCGCGTGGGCCTGCTCGCGCACCCGCTCCCAGTCGTCGCGCTCGCCCGCCTGCATCAGCGCGGTGACGCACCCGTCGGCATCACGCAGGCATTGCGCGATGAACTCGCGCTCGAAGCCATCGCCCATGCCCAGTGCGCCCAGTTCGTCCAGGACCGAAGGATCGAACGTGCCGTCGCTGACCGGCAAATCGCTGCGCACGCTGGTGACCGGCGCTGCACTGCGGCCCTTCGATGCGATGTCGGCCAGCGTGTCCAGCAGTCGCGTGGTCGACACCGGCTTGGCCAGGAAGGCCCGGGCTCCGGCCTGTTCGCAGGCGCTGATCGATTCGGGCGTGACGTCGGCGCTGAGCACGATGACCGGCGTGCGTCGCGCGCTACCCGCCTCCATGATCCGCAACTGCCGCAGCAGATCCAGGCCGCTGACCCCTGGCATGTGCAGGTCGGCGATCACGGCGTCGTAGTCCGAAGTCTCCAGGGCGTTGAGGACTTCCTCGCCGCCTTCCACGCATACCGCTCGATGCCCGGCCTTCTGCAGCAGGCGCTGCAGGACCATGCGGTTGGCGGCATGGTCGTCGGCCACCAGCACCTGCAGGCTGCGTACGCGGGCGCGATGGCGCAGGAACGGATCGGAGAACGCGATGATGTTCTCCGGCCCGTCGCTTTCGCCTCGCTCCGTCCTGCCCGGCGCCGCAGGCACGGCGACGGGTTCGATGCGCACTTCGACGCGCTGGAACGTCTGGAATGGCAGCTCGACCCAGAATCGGCTGCCGCGCTGCTCGGTGCTTTCGAAGCCGATGCTGCCGCCCATCGCTTCGGTGAGGCCCTTGGCGATCGTCGTGCCCAGGCCCGTGCCGCCATAGCGCCGGGCCAGGCTGACGTCGGCCTGCTCGAACGCCTCGAACAGGCGCTTCTGCGCGGCCATCGGAATACCGATGCCGGTATCGGTCACGGTGAAGCGCAGGCGGACGCGGTCGTTCTCCTGGCGCGAGATGGCCACGTCCAGGCGCACCGAGCCGCGATCGGTGAACTTGACCGCGTTGCCCGCCAGGTTGATCAGCACCTGGCGCAGATGGCCCACATCACCCAGCAGCCGGTCGGGCACATCGCTCGCCACCTGCACGTCGAAGCGCAGCTGCTTGGCCTTCGCCTGCGGCTGCAGGATCAGCGCGATGCCCTGCCCCAGCTCGCGCGGCGAGAACTCCACCAGGTTGAGCTTGAGTTTGCCGGCTTCGATGGCCGAGATATCCAGCACGTCCTCGACCAGCGCCAGCAGGCTTCGCGTCGAGGCCTGGATGGTGTTGAGGCACTCTCGCTGCTCAGGGTCCAGGCGCGTGGTCGCCAGCAACTCGGACATGCCCGCCAGCCCGTTGAGGGGCGTGCGGAACTCATGGCTCATGTTGGCCAGGAACCGGCTCTTGGCCTCGTTGGCGCGGCGCGCCTCGTCGGTCGCACGCGTCAACGCGCGCAGCAGGCCCGACAGGTAGAACGGAATCGCGACCAGGCCGATCAGCAGGCCCACCGCCAGCACGCGGTTGCGGATCCAGTAGTCGTTGAGCTCGATGACCACGCCGAAGCTGATGAAGGCCATCGCCACGGCGGCATTGAGGTAATTGCTGCCATAGCGCAGGCCGTTGCCGACCGTCACCCACATCAGGATCACGTACACCCAGGCCAGTGGCTCGCCCATGTGGACCATGGCCAATCCCATCAGGCCATAGTCGGACCACATGCCGATCATGCGGCGCACATGCGAGGGGCCGGGCGATGCGAAGATCCAGACGATCAGCACCATGCCCACGGTGAAACCCATTTCCACCATGTGCAAGACGTTGACGTATTCCTCGCGTGGCAGGTTGCCGCCCGCGCCCCGCACCAGCATGTAGATCAGCACCACCAGCAGGACGGCGATGCGGACGAACGCCTGCCCATGCTCGCTGTCGCTACGCTGCGCCAGCCGATCTCGCATCCAGGACAGGGCGTGCCTCATGCCGCTATTCCATACCCGGACGCGCCGAGCTGGCTGAATAGCGCTGGCAGATCTCCTCCAGGCGCGAGCGTCCGCGGATCATGGCGTCCACGCAGCGCGGGTCGAACAGCCGCCCACGCTGGGCATAGAGGTAGCCCATGGCGGCATCCATGTCCCAGGCTTTCTTGTATGGGCGTGGCGACAGCAGTGCGTCGAATACGTCCGCAACGGCCACGATGCGGGCTTCCAGCGGGATCTCCTCGCCGACCAGGCCGTCGGGGTAACCGCTGCCGTCGTAACGCTCATGGTGGCGCAGCGCGATCACCGCGCCGGCCTGGATGAAGCGGTTCTGGCTGCCGCTCAACAGTTCGTGACCGATCTTCGGATGACGCCGCATCACGGCGGTTTCCTCGTCGGTCAGCGGGCCGGCCTTCATCAGCACCGCGTCGGGAATGGCGATCTTGCCGATGTCGTGCAGCGGCGCGGACATCTCGATCATCCGCACTTCGTCCTCGAACATGCCCAGCTGTTCGGCGATGAGGCCGGCGACATGCGCCATGCGTTCGAGATAGGCACTGGTGCCAGTGTCGCGGTACTCGATGGCGCGGGCCAGGCGCGACAACGTCTCGCGCTCGCGCTCCTCGACCTCATGCATGCTCGACAGCAGTCGCTGTTCCAGCGACAACGCACGCTGCTTGACGTTCTCGGACTGCTGGCGCAGTTGCAGCAGGTTGCGGCAACGGGCGCGCAGTTCGCGCGGCCGCACCGGCTTGACGAGAAAGTCGATGACACCGGCATCGAGCGCGGCCTGGCGCACCGGCTCGTCGCCGACCACGGTCACCAGGATGATGGGGATGTCGCGGTGCAGAGGCAGGCGACGGAAGCGGCGGGCGAACTCCAGACCGTCGATGCCCGGCATGCGGTAGTCGAGCAACAGCAGGTCGGGCTGGTTTGATTCGCACCACGACAATGCATGGCCCGGCTCGCCGAAGTCGTGCACGGCCAGCTCGGGCGCGATGTCCTCGATGATGTGACGCAGCATCGTGCGCGCCGAGGTCTGATCATCGACGATAACTACGTTCACGCTTGCACCCGCATGGGGCCACCCCCTCAGTGGCTTATGGGAGCAGGATACCCTGCCTCACGGCCGCTGGCACTTGGCAGGTCGAGGCGGTCAGCCACCGGCCTCGGGACGCATGTATGGGAAAAGCAGCACGTCGCGGATGGAGGCGGAGCCCGTCATCAGCATGACCAGGCGGTCGATGCCGATGCCAAGGCCGCCGGTCGGCGGCAGACCCACCTCCAGCGCCCGGATGTAATCGGCGTCGAAGTGCATGGCCTCGTCGTCCCCACCCTCCTTGGCCTCGACCTGGGCCTGGAAACGGGCCGCCTGGTCCTCCGGGTCGTTCAACTCGGAGAAGCCGTTGGCGATCTCCTTGCCGTTGATGAACAGCTCGAAGCGGTCGGTCAGCTCCGGGTCGTGGTCGCTGGCGCGCGCCAGCGGGCTCACCTCGACCGGGTGGTCGGTGATGAAGGTCGGCTGGACCAGGGTGTGTTCGACGGTCTTCTCGAAGATCTCCAGCAGCAGCTTGCCCCAGCCATAGCCCGGCTTGACCGGCAGCCTCAGGCGGGCGCAGTGGGTGCGCATCTTCTCCAGGTCGCGCAGGTCCTCGCGCTTGATCTCGGGGTTGTGTTCGAGCACCGCGTCGATCATCGACCAGCGGCGGAACGACGGACCAAGATCGATGTCGCTGCCTTCCCAATGCAGCTGCGTGGTGCCCAGCACGTCGCGGGCGACGTCGCGGATCACGCCCTCGGTCAGGTCCATGATCTCGGTGTAAGTGGCGTAGGCCTCGTACAGCTCAAGCATCGTGAACTCGGGGTTGTGCCGGGTCGACACGCCCTCGTTGCGGAAGTTACGGTTGATCTCGTAGACCCGCTCCAGGCCGCCGACGACGAGGCGCTTGAGGTAAAGCTCCGGCGCGACGCGCAGGTACAGATCCAGATCCAGCGCGTTGTGGTGCGTTTCGAACGGCTTGGCCGCGGCGCCGCCGGGGATGTAATGCATCATCGGCGTCTCGACTTCGAGGAAGCGGCGCGTGTCCAGCCATGCACGCATGGCGCGGATGATCTTGGAACGCTTGACGAAGACCTCGCGCGATTCCGGCGTGACGATCAGGTCCACGTAGCGCTGGCGATAACGCTGCTCGACGTCGGCCAGGCCATGGAACTTGTCCGGCAGCGGCCGCAACGACTTGGTCAGCAGGCGCAGCACATCGGTCTTGACCGACAGTTCGCCGGTCTTGGTGCGGGTGAGCACGCCTTCGGCGGACACGATGTCGCCCACATCCCAGCCCTTGAACGACTCGTAGGTATCGCCCAGCACGTTGGCCTGCAGGAACAGCTGGATGCGACCGGACTCGTCCTGGATCTGCACGAAGCTGGCCTTGCCCATCACGCGCTTGAGCAGGATGCGGCCGGCGACCGCCACGCGATGGCCCTTGGCCTCCAGCGCCTCGGCCGTCCACTGCCCCGCATCGGCGTAGGCGGCCTGCAGGTCGCCGGCGTAGTCGGCGCGGCGGAAATCATTGGGAAACGCCACGCCCTGCCCGCGCAACGCCGTGAGTTTGGCGCGACGCTCGGCAATGAGCCGGTTCTCATCCGGATGGCTCTCGTCGATGTGCGTCCGGGGCGTGTGTTCGGTCATGGTCGTGGTTGCGCTTTGGATTGCGATTGGATTACTGGGCAAGAGTACTTGCGGCGTGGCGTCTTTGCTTGCCGTCGCCATCCCCGCGAAGGCGGGTATCCAAGGACGTGAGGCATGTCCGGTGAATGGATTCCCGCTTTCGCGGGAATGACGACGAGACCGGCGACGCCGCGATCAGACGGCGTCGACGCGTTTGGAGCCGACTTCGAGGCCGGACTTCAGGCTGGCCTCGACGAACTCGTCCAGGTCGCCGTCGAGCACCTTCTGCGTGTCGCTGCGCTCGATGCCGGTGCGCAGGTCCTTGATGCGGCTCTGGTCGAGCACGTAGTTGCGGATCTGGCTGCCCCAGCCGATGTCGGACTTGGTGGCTTCCACCGCATCGCGCTCGGCGTTGCGCTTCTGGATTTCCAGTTCGTAGAGCTTGGCCGCCAGCATCTTCATCGCATTGTCGCGGTTCTGGTGCTGGCTGCGGCCCGTCTGGCAGGCAACCACTATGCCGCTCGGCATGTGGGTGATGCGCACCGCCGACTCGGTCTTGTTGACGTGCTGGCCGCCGGCGCCCGAGGAGCGGTAGACGTCGGTACGCAAATCGGCAGGGTTGATGTCGATGTCGATGTTGTCGTCGACTTCCGGCGACACGAACACCGAGGTGAAACTGGTGTGGCGGCGGTTGTCGGAGTCGAACGGCGATTTGCGCACCAGGCGGTGTACGCCGGTCTCGGTCTTGAGCCAGCCGTAGGCGAAATCACCTTCGACCCGCAACGTGGCCGACTTGACGCCCGCGACGTCGCCGCCGCTGACTTCCATCAGCTCGGTCTTCCAGCCGCGCGATTCGCACCAGCGCAGGTACATGCGCAGCAGGATCTCTGCCCAGTCCTGGGCCTCGGTGCCGCCGGCACCGGCCTGTATGTCGACGAACGCATTGGCCGAGTCCATCTTGCCGGAGAACATGCGCCGGAACTCCAGCTTCTCCACGTCCTTGGCATAGCGCTCGACGTCGTCGACCACCGCCAGCGCAGTGCCCTCGTCGCTTTCCATTTCCGCCAGTTCGAGCAGTTCGTCGGCGCCGACCAGGCCATCGGTCAGGCTGCGGATGCCGCCGACCACCTTCTCCAGTGCGGAGCGCTCGCGACCCAGCGTCTGGGCCCGCTCGGCGTCGTTCCAGACGTTGGGGCTTTCCAGTTCGCGGTTTACTTCTTCGAGACGTTCGACTTTGCTGTCGTAGTCAAAGGTACCCCCTGAGCGCATCCAGCCGACCCTTGAGGTCGGCGATGCGCTGGCGGACGGGATTGAGTTCGATCATGTCCGGTGGTTCTGAGCGAGTGAACCAATAATTCTAGCAGCCCCGCCGCTCGGCAGCGGCAGGGGCACCGGCCACCTCGTCCTTGGATCGTCAGGAAAAAACGCGTGTCATCCACAACGCGGGTCCGAGACGAACGGGGGTTGGGCGCCGAGTCTGCGCGCCTGTTTCCTGGTCGATGTCGCCCCCTGAGGGTCCACCTTAAAGGCGGGGGCCATGTTTGCGAAGCCCGCGATGCAGTGAGAGCAAAGGCGGACTGCCCAATTCGAGGTCGACAGTAGTGCCGGCGCGCCCCGGGCTTGCATCGCCGGCGCGGCAGCTGTCGGCCATGCGATGCACGCCCGCGAGAGCAGCGCACCGCTGATCCGGCCACGTTTGTGGCAAAGATGCCTTCAGCCGAACTTGAACAGCCCCGGGCGCCAGCCGCCGGTGTAGCTGCTGCTTGCCGCACCGTAGCCGCTGCTGCTGCCGTACCCGGTGCCGAAGCCGGAGCTGCCCTCGCGCCCGCGACGCCGGCGCATACGCTCCTGCAGCTCTTCGCGACGACTGTCCAGCCAATCGGCGCGGCCAACGGTGTCCGGCTTCAACCCGCGCCGGTCGGCCTCGCGCTGGCGGTATTCGATGAAATCGGCGTAGGCGTCGATCTCATGGCGCAACTCCCGGGCGCACAACTCGATCATGATCGCGTCGTCGAGGAATCCCAGCACCGGCACGTGGTCCGGGATGGCATCGCCGGGGACCGAGAAATACGTCAGGGCCGAACGAACGTGCTGTGCGTCCTCGCCGGACAGCGCCCAGCCTTCGTCGCGGATCATCGCGATCAGCGTGTCCAGCAGCAGCAGGCGCTGCTTGACGAACTCCGGCGGCTCGCTCTGCTGCGCCTTTTCGAGCAAGTCCATCGCACCCTGTACGACTTCCTGGTTGGACTTGCCTTCGCCCAGTTCGCGGGCCTTGTCGATGGCGCGATTGAAGTGCTCGAGGTCCTTGTCGGACAACTCGATGTTGACGGTCAGTGGCATGACGGGCGCTCTCCAGGGGCGGTATCCGTTCAGCCTAGGTCCGCGCTCGTTGAATCCATGTCAATTCGTGCCACCGCCCCCGCTCAGGCTTCGCG
>DATDBD010000275.1:0-20544 GCA_036525015.1 Lysobacter sp. | reverse complement strand
CCCGTGCCGGAACCCGACCATTGCGATTCGACCCGGTGTACCCGATCCACGCCCGGCAAACTGAGGCCTTCCGATGACTGCCCGCATCAGTGCCGGCGAACTGTTCGAACAGCAGCGCGAACGATTGGCCCTGCGCTGGCTCGCCGGCCGCAGCGGCGAGCAGCGCGTGCTCGAAGCGGTCGATACCGTCGCGCGCCGGCCGTCGCTGGCCGGCTATCTCAATGCGGTCTACCCGAACAAGGTGCAGATCCTGGGCACCGAGGAGCTGACCTGGCTGGATGCATTGGACTCGCGGATGCGCTGGGAAACGATCGAGAAGATCATCCAGTTCCGTCCGCTGGCGCTGGTGATCAGCAAGGATCAGGTTTGCCCCGAGGACCTGCGCCGGGCGGCGGAGGAAAGCGAAACGCCGTTGTGGATCTCACCAAGGAGAGGCCACGAATTGCTCAACCACCTGCAATACCACCTGGCGCGGACGCTGGCGCCGCGCGTGACCCTGCACGGGGTCTTCATGGAGATCTATTCCATCGGGGTGCTGATCACCGGCGAGCCGGGGTCGGGCAAGAGCGAGCTGGCGCTGGAACTGGTGACGCGCGGCCACCGGCTGGTCGCCGACGACGCGCCGGAGTTCACCCAGATCGCCCCCGACGTGCTCGACGGCACCTGCCCCGAACTGATCCAGGACATGCTCGAAGTGCGCGGCCTGGGCGTGCTCAACATCCGTCAGATGTTCGGTGACACCGCGGTCAAAAAGAACAAGTACCTGCGCCTGATCGTGCACCTGACCCGGCCGCACCTGGAGCCGCAGCCCAGCGGCATGGAGCGCCTGACCGGCGATCTGAGCGCACGCCGCGTGCTCGACCTGGACGTACCGATGATCACCCTGCCGGTGATGCCCGGCCGCAATCTCGCGGTCCTGACCGAAGCGGCCACGCGCACCCATATCCTGCGCGCCAAGGGCGTTGACCCGGCCGCGGCCTTCATGGCAAGACACAGCCACTTCCTAGAGCGCGGAACCCCGTGACCCTTGCCAACAACACCCCGACCCTGGTCATCGTCAGCGGCATGTCCGGATCGGGCAAGTCGGTGGCCCTGAAAACCTTCGAGGACTTGGGCTTCTACTGCGTGGACAACCTGCCGGTGGAACTGCTGACGCAGTTCGTCGAAAGCGTCCTGCAGGGCGACGACGTCGCTCCCAAGCTGGCGGTCGGCATCGACGTGCGCAACCGCCATGGCGACCTCAGCGCCGTGCCCGAATCGCTGTCGGCAGTCGGCAAGCTCGGACTCGATCCGAAGCTGGTTTTCTTCGATGCGCAGGACGATGCCCTGCTCAAGCGTTACGCCGACACGCGTCGCCGGCACCCGTTGAGCCACCTTGGGCTGGCGCTGGCCGATGCCATCTCGCTGGAGCGGCAGGTGCTCAAGCCCCTGCAACAGCTCGCCGATGCGGTGATCGACACCAGTCGCCTCAACATCCATCAGCTGCGCCGGCAGATCATCAGCGATTACGGCAGCGAAGGCGACGCGACGATGTCGCTGCTGTTCGAATCCTTCGCCTACCGCCGTGGCGTGCCGCGCGATGCCGACTTCGTGTTCGACGCGCGCTGCCTGCCCAACCCGCACTGGGACCCGACCCTGCGCCCGCTTTCCGGACGCGATGCCGGCGTGCGCGAGTACCTGGAAGCGCAGCCCGACGTGCGCAAGTTCCTCGAGCAGATCACGACCTTTCTCGACACATGGTTGCCGCGCCTGCAGGGAGACAGCACTCGCAGCTACGCCACGATCGCCTTCGGCTGCACCGGCGGCCGGCACCGTTCGGTCTACCTGGCCGAGCGGCTGGCCGAGCACGCGCGCAGCCGGGGCTGGCAGGAAGTGGCCGTGCATCATCGCGAGCTGGACTGAATGGGCGAGTCCCGAAATGACGACGCCAGCCGCGTCTGAAGCGACGCCACCGTGTGACGGCACGGTCAGCGAATGGAATGCTTGATAAACCGTTCCTGACCCGCACGACAGCGCGCAACGAAACCTTTGCAAGCGCGTTGCGTGCGGCTTCCTGCCGTTGGCCTACGGTCAAGCTGCGTAGGCATGCGCGCAACCTCACGGAGCCACATGATGAATTCCAATCTACCTGCTCGGGTGTCAGGCGTGCTTTTACTGTCCGCCGGCCTGGCGGTACCGGTCGCCATGGCCCAGACCACGTACCCGGAACCGCAACAGCAGTCCGCCCCGCAAAAAACCGACGACACCATGATGCCGGCGAAGAGCTTCTCCAAACTCGACGTCAACGCCGACGGCAAGATCAGCAAGCAGGAAGCAGCCGCCGACCCATCGCTCAACAAGATGTTCGCCAGCCATGACGCCAACCGCGATGGCAGCCTGTCCGAAGCGGAATACAACGCCGCGCACATGAAGGATACGGGCACCCAGTACTAGCCACGGCCCGCACCGTCACGGCACGCGTCGCAGATCGCGCCGCATCGCCGCGATGCAGCCGAAGGAGCATGACGATGAAATCCAAGATTCACGATCAATGGGTCGGCCCCGTCGCCCTGGCGATGGTGCTGGGCGCAGTTGCCGCCACAGCCGGCTGCCAGAAGAAGCAGGAACCAGCCGCCACCACGACGCCAACCGCTGAAGCACCCGCCGAGACGCCACCACCTGCGGAACCGATGCCACCTGCCGAGACCGCTCCGGCCACCTCTGCCGAGGCACCCGCGGCCACATCGCCGCCAGCCCAGGTACCACCTCCGGCCGACACTCCGACCGAGGGGGAGAAGAAGGATCAGACACCGCCTCCGCCGTCCAAGTAATCGCAACCCGGACACCTGTACCACCCCGTGGGCAGCCGATTGGCTGCCCACGTTGCGTCGGCCCCTCTCGATGCGTCCGACTTGCAACCCCGGTCTGTTAAGTTGGCCGCATGGCCGTTGGCATCCTGCTCATCACCCATGAAGGCGTCGGAAGCGCGCTCGTCGCAGTAGCGCAGCGACTGCTGCGCACGCTGCCGCTGCGCGTCGAAGCGATGGAAGTGCCGTTCGACGGCGACCCGGACGCCCTGCTGCCCCAGGCCAGCGCCGCACTCCGCCGCGTCGATGGCGGCCAGGGCGTGCTGGTGTTGACCGACCTGTACGGCGCCACGCCCAGCAACCTGGCGGCCAAGGTCGCCCGCCTGGGTACGCCGGTGCGGCGGGTATCGGCACTGAGCCTGCCGATGCTGCTTCGGGTCATGAACTACGCCGAGCTGGAACTCGACGAACTGCCCGCCGTGGCGGCGGCTGGCACCCGCAACGGCGTGATCATCGATGAGGCATGAGGACGCACCACCCGGATGGAAGGCGACTGGATGAAACGCGACTGGATGGAACGCGACTGGATAAAGCGCGACTGCTGGAGACGGGCTTGAGGGATACACGATGATCGAACGCGAACTGACCGTCAGCAATCGCTTGGGATTGCATGCGCGCGCCACCGCCAAACTGGTGCAGGTGCTGGCCGCTTTCCGCAGCAGCGTCACGCTCACCGCCAAGGGCCGCGAAATCAATGCCAAGAGCATCATGGGAGTGATGCTGCTGGCCGCCGGCCAGGGCACTCCGGTCAGGCTGCGCGTGGAGGGCGAGGACGAGATTGCCGCGGCCGACGCCGTGATTGACCTGTTCGATCGCCGATTCGACGAAGACAGCTGACCCGACCACCACATAGGGACGATTCATGAGACAGGAGTTCATCGGACATGGCGCGTCGCGCGGTAGCGCGTTGGGCCGTGCACGTGTGCGCCTGCCTCACGTGCTGGAAGTCGCCGAGGAGCGGATCCCGAAAGCCGCAGCCGAGGCGGAGGTCCAGCGGCTGCATGCCGCGATCGACCACGTCCGCAGCGAAATGCACGCCATGCGCGAACGCCTGCACGGCGCGCTTGCGCACGAGGTCGGCGAGTTCCTCGACCTGCACGCACTGCTGCTCGACGACCCGGAACTGCTGCAGGGACTGGACGAACTGATCCGCAAGGGCCTGTACAGCGCCGACTATGCGCTGCGGCTGCAGCGCAACCGGATCGCCTCAGTGTTCGACACGCTCGACGACGCCTACTTCCGCAGTCGCATTGAAGACGTCGACCAGGTCGTCGGCCGCATCCATGCCGCGTTGCATCGCCACGACGCCAGCGTGCAGGGCGTGGCCGGGGAGATCCTGGTCACCGACAACGTCGCTCCCGCCGAGTTGGCGCAACTGCAGGCGCAGGGCGTGATGGCCATCGTCACCACGACCGGCAGCGCGCTGTCGCACAGCGCGATCCTGGCGCGGAGCCTGCACCTGCCTCTGGTCGTGGGCGCCACGCTGGCGATGCAGCGGATCAACGACGGCGACGTGCTGGCCGTCGACGGCGGCACCGGTCGCGTGGTCCTGGAGCCCGACGCCAACGACCTGCGCACGCATCGCACGCGCATGCGGGACCTGGCGCGCGAGCGCAAGCAGCTGCACCGCCTGCGCCGCGAGCCGACCCGGACCCTGGACGGCATCGACATCAAGCTGTTCGCCAACGCCGAATCGCGTGAGGACGTGGCCGAAGCGCATGCGCTGGGCGCGGCGGGCGTCGGGTTGTATCGCACCGAGTTCCTGTTCCTGCAGCGACACGAGCTGCCGAACGAGGAGGAGCAGTTCCGCGTCTACCGCGACGTCGTGCTGGGCATGACCGGCCGCGCAGTGACGATCCGCACGCTCGACCTGGGCGCCGACAAGGCCGACCGCACCGGCTTGGCGCTGCGCGATGAGCCCAACCCGGCGCTGGGCCTGCGCGGCGTGCGCCTGTCGCTGGCCCGCGACGGCCTGCTGGACACGCAATTGCGCGCGCTGGTGCGCGCCTCCGGCTACGGCCCGTTGCGCATCCTGCTGCCGATGGTCACTTCGCGCGAGGAGGTCCGCACCGTGCGCAGCCGCCTCAAGCTCGTGATCGAGGAAGTCCGCGCACAAGGCCACGCAGTGGCAGATCAGGTCCCGCTGGGGGCGATGATCGAAGTGCCAGCGGCGGCCATCGCCCTGCCCAGCTTCATTGGCGCGGTGGATTTCCTGTCCATCGGCACCAACGACCTGGTCCAGTACCTGCTGGCCGCGGACCGCAACAACGAAGCGCTGGGCGAGTTGTACACGCCGCTGCACCCGGCGGTGTTACGACTGCTGCGCAGCGTGATCCAGCTCGGCCACAAGCGCGGCAAGCCGGTGGCCGTTTGCGGCGAAATGGCCGGCGATCCGCATTTCGCACCGATGCTGCTGGCGCTGGGACTGATGGAGTTCAGCCTGCATCCGGCGACGCTGCTGGAACTGCGCCGCTGCATCCGCGCCTGCGACCTGTCGCGGCTCCAGGCCCAGGCGCCGGCCTTGTTGCGCGCGCGCGACCGCGCCTCGATCGAGGCCTGGTTGAGGGAAAACACGCCCTGACGCGCACGTGGACCCACTTCGTGTCGATCCGGGGTGGGCAGAGTGGATATCAGAGGCGATAATGGCGCCATGAACTCCCCGGGCCTGGCGTCCTATCTGGAGTAGGTCGCGCCGGGACTGAGGCTGGGTGGGGCAAGGAAGAGCGAGGGAGTGTATGTCGATACACGACCGAGTGATGACGCAGCACCGCGCAGCCTCAGGCCCGGCCCTTCGGGTTGTTCCTCAGTGGCCACCATGCGACGCCGCACGGCTTGACCTTGCAATCAGCAAGGCACATCGCCGCGCAACGCCACCTGGCGGCCACTGAGGAACAACGCGACCTACTCCAGGTAGGACGCCAGGCCCTCCTGTCGCGCCATCGTGGTTGCGACCGCCAACGGACTCCCATGGCCGAAGCCGTCCGCCACGACAAGACCGCGCGCCAGCTGCGCCTGCTCTCCGACGCGCTCGACAGCGGCCGTCTGGGTCCCGTGCGCCGGCTGGTCAACACGTTGTCGCCGGCCGAGATCGGCAACCTGCTCGAATCCCTCCCGCCGGCCAAGCGCACGATCGTGTGGGGCCTGGTCGATGCCGAGGACGACGGCGAGGTGCTGGTGCATGTCGGCGACGAGGTGCGAGAAGGCCTGCTGGCCGAGATGGATCCGGACGAGATCATCGCGGCGGTCGAGGACCTCGACATCGACGACCTCGCCGACCTGGTCGAAGACCTGCCCGACACGGTCATCGACGAAGTCCTCAAGTCGATGGACCGCGAGAATCGCGAGCGGCTCGAGCAGGTGCTGTCGTATCCGGAGGACACCGCCGGGCGCCTGATGAACCCCGACGTGGTGACGGTGCGTGCCGACACCACCATCGACGTGGTGCTGCGCTACCTGCGCCTGCGCGGCGAGCTGCCCGAGCACACCGACCATCTGTATGTGGTCAGCCGTCGCCACCAGTACCTGGGCCGGATCGCGGTCGCGGCGCTGCTGACCAACGAGCCCGGCACGCCGATCAACAAGTTGATCGACGACGAGCAGCCGGCCATCGACGTGGAAGAATCCGCCGGCGAAGTCGCGCGCAAGTTCTCCGACCACGACTGGCTCAGCGCGCCGGTGGTGGACGACAGCAACATCCTGCTCGGCCGCATCACCATCGACGACGTGGTCGACATCATCCGCGAGCAGGCCGAGCACCAGGCCCTGGGCGCCGCGGGCCTGGACGAGGACGAGGATCTGTTCAGCCCGGTCTGGCGCGCGATGCGCCGCCGGCTGATCTGGCTCTCCATCAACCTGGCCACGGCGTTCCTGGCTGCCAGCGTGGTCGGCGAATTCGCCGGCACCATCGACAGGCTGGTCGCGCTGGCGGTGCTGATGCCGATCGTCGCGGGCATGGGCGGCAATGCCGGCACCCAGGTGCTGGCGCTGATGGTGCGCGGCCTCGCACTAGGCCAGGTCGGTGCTTCCAACGTGCGCACGCTGCTGTGGAAGGAAGTCCGCGTGGCGCTGCTCAACGGCCTGGCGTTGGGCACGCTGCTGGCGGTGATCGTGATGCTGTGGTTCCACAACATCGGCCTGTCGCTGGTGATCGCCGTCGCGTTGACCCTCAACCTGCTGTCGGCAGCGGCCGCCGGTGTGCTGGTGCCGCTGACCCTCAAGCGTTTCGGCTTCGACCCGGCGCTGGCGAGCAGCATCTTCCTGACCACCGTGACCGACGTCATGGGTTTCTTCACCTTCCTCGGCCTGGCGACGCTGCTCCTGCTGCAGTGATCTCGCCGTCGTGATGTCGTCGCGCGTTTCTGCGACGCAGACACGTGCGCGCCATCGGGCCGGCCCGGAAAATCCGGGCACCGAAATACCAGACCCGATCATGACCGTTCACCTTCGCTGGCTCCTCCCCCTGTTCGCGTTGCTGCTCGCTGCCGGCTGTTCGCTTGCACCGTCGAAACCAGAGACCGGCCGCTTCGTGCAGAAGGAGCTGGTGCTCGACGGCGCCGTCCATCGCTACCAGGTGTTCGTGCCTTCGCGCGAAGCCGGCGGCCGGCATCCGCCGGTGATCCTGTTCCTGCATGGCTCCGGCGAGCGCGGCAACGACAACCAGCGCCAGACCGAGGTCGGGCTGGGCACCCATGTCCGCCAGCACCTGGCCGACTTCCCGGCCATCGTCGTCTTCCCGCAGGCGCCGCAAGGGCAGTCCTGGAGCGGAGCGACCGCGCAAATGGCGTTGGCGGAACTGCAGGCCAGCGTGCGCGAGTTCAACGGCGACGACGACCGCATCGCGCTCACCGGCATCTCGCGCGGCGGCTATGGCGTGTATGAGTTGGCGCTGATGGAACCGCGCCTGTTCGCCGCGCTGGTGCCGGTCTGCGGCGGCATCACCCAGCCCGCCATCAAAGAACCGCTGCAGGTCGATGGGGTCGCAAACGCACCGGACCCGTTCGCGGCCGCGGCCGCGCGCCTGCAGCACCTGCCGGTATGGGTATTCCATGGCGCCAGGGACGACGTGGTCACGCCGGACCAGTCGCGGCACATGGTCGAGGCGCTGCGCAAGGTGGGCGGCAATGTGCGCTACACCGAATTCGCCGAGGCCGGCCACAACGCGTGGGACCCGGCTTATGCCACGCCCGATCTATGGATGTGGATGTTCGCGCAGGAGCGTTGAGCGGTCGGATCTGGGCGCAGAAACAAAGCCCCCTCCTCCCCTTCGCATTCGGCGAAAGGGAGGCAGCGAATATCAGCCGCGCAGCAGGGCTTCCAGCACCGCCATGCGCACCGCCACGCCGTTGCCGACCTGCTTGAGGATCAGCGACTGCGGGCCGTCGGCGACTTCGTCGGTGATCTCCACGCCGCGGTTCATCGGCCCGGGATGCATCACCACCGCGTCGGGCGCGGCCCGGCGCAGGCGTGCGGCGGTCAGCCCATAGTCGCGGTGGTAATCGTCCAACGACGTGACCAGGCCTTCCTCCATCCGCTCGCGCTGCAGGCGCAGCATCATCGCGGCATCGACGCCTTCCAGCGCCGCATCGAGATCGTGCGAGACCACGCAACCGTGCAGCGTCCCGTCATCGGGCAGCAGCGAAGCCGGACCGCAGACGCGGATCTCGCCGGCGCCCAGCGCGCGCAACGCCTGCAGGTCGGAACGGGCCACGCGTGAATGCTTCACGTCGCCGACGATGGCGACTTTCAGCTTCGAGAAATCCGCGCCCTTGGCCTGGCGCAGCGTCAGCATGTCGAGCAAACCTTGGGTCGGGTGCGCGCTGCGACCATCGCCGGCGTTCACCAGCGACGTCCCCGGATTCGCGTGCCCGGCCAGCGCCGCCACGGCGCCGTCTTCGCGATGGCGGATGACGAAGCCGCGCACACCCATCGCCTCCAGGTTCTTCATCGTGTCCAGCGCGGTTTCGCCCTTGCTGGTCGACGAGGTCGAGGCGTCGAAGTTGAGCACGTCGGCGCCGAGCCGCTGCGCGGCCAGCGTGAAGCTCATGCGAGTGCGTGTGGATGGCTCGAAGAACAGCGTGCATACGGCGACGTCATCGAGGGCGCGGCGGTCGTAGTGTCCTTCGGCGAAGGCCTGCGCACGCACCAGCAGCGCGGTCAGAACGTCACGGGACAGGCCATCCAGGGTGAGCAGGTGGCGCGGCGTTGCGGTGTTGGAGGCGTTCATGCAGCAGGCAGGTCGGAGAGTTCGGTGGAATCGTCCGGAGAAGCCAGCCAGCGTTCGATGATCACCGCCGCGGCGACCGCGTCGAGGGCATCGGCATCGCGGCGGCGCTTGCGGCCTTCGGCACGGTCGGAGGCGAAGCGCTCCGCGGCTTCGATGGAACTGTGGCGTTCGTCGACCAGCACCACCGGCAAGCGATAGCGGGCGTGCAGTTCGCGGGCAAAGGCATGGGCACGCTGGCGGATGGGCTGGTCGCCGCCCTCCAGCGTCATCGGATCGCCGACGATGATGCCGTCGGGCCGCCACTCCTTGCGCAGGCGGTCGATCATCGCCCAGTCCGGGCCGTTGGCATGCACGTCGACGACGGCCAGCGCGCGCGCGCCATGGCCGAACGCGCTACCGACGGCGATGCCGATGCGGCGTGCCCCTACATCGAAGCCGAGCACGGTGCCGTCTCGCCGGATCCGCGCAGGGTTGGGGCCAGGGGTTTCTTCGGGAGGAAGATCGGGCGACGACGCCATCATGCGTGTCCGGAGTAATCGGCCAGGTGGGCGAAGTCGACGCCGATGCGTCCGGCGGCGGCCTGCCAGCGCGATTCCAGCGGCAGGGCGAACAGCAATTCGGGGTCGGCCGGCGCGGTCAGCCAGTCGTTCTCGGTCAGCTCCTGCTCGAGCTGACCCGAACCCCAGCCGGCGCAGCCCAGCGCCACGATCGCGTTCATCGGGCCCTCGCCTTTCGCCATCGCCTCGAGGATGTCGCGCGAGGTGGTCAGGAACAGGGCGTCGGCGATCGCCATGGTCGAATCCCAATGCAGGCCGCCGTCATGCAGCACGAAGCCGCGCTCCGGATGCACCGGTCCGCCGGCCAGGACGATCTGGGCACGCATGCCTTCGTCGCCGCCTTCCACGCCCATCTGTCCCAGAACTTCGCCCAACGTGTACTCGGACGCGCGGTTGACGACGATGCCCATAGCGCCGTCGTCGTCGTGCTGGCAGATCAGCGCAACGCTGCGCGAAAAATTGGTGTCGGCCAGGGCCGGCAGCGCGATCAGCAACTGATTGGCGAGGGGCGTCGGCATTGCAGTCATGTTCGTATTCTATCGCGAGGGGTGTGATCGCGTGGCATTCGCCGGTCGGCGTAGGATGGCGTTTGGCCCCGGCTCATCGATGACCAACATGCCCGCATTCTCTCTGCGCCCCCTTGTCTTATCCTGCCTCGCCGTTGTCGCGCTGGGCGCCTGCCAGCGCCAGGCTCCGGAACCGGCGGTGACTGCATCGCCCGCGCCGCAGCAGCCTCCCGCCGAGGCCGCCTACGCCGCCGCGCATGCCGGTGACTATGCCCGGGTTGCGCTGAAGGCCGACCTGTCCAGGTTCGATGAGCGCACCCGCCGCATGATCGCGAAACTGGTCGAAGCCAGCGACGTGATGAACGCGATCTACTGGAAGCAATCCTGGGATGGCGACCGCGCGCAACTGCTGACGCGTGCGCCCGATGCGGCCACGCGCGATCTGGTCGAGGTCAACTTTGGTCCGTGGGATCGCCTCAACGAGGACATGCCGTTCATCGCCGGTGTCGGTCCGCGTCCTGCCGGCGGTCCGTTCTATCCCGTCGACATGGGCAAGCAGGAGTTCGAATCGGCCGTGTTGCCCGACAAGGCGTCCAACTACACGCTGCTGCGGCGCGGCACGGACGGCAAGCTGGTCACGGTGCCGTACCACCAGGCCTACCGGCCTGAACTCGAGCGCGCCGCAGCCCTGCTGCGTGATGCCTCCGCGCTCAGCGCCGACAAGACGTTCGCCAACTACCTCACCATGCGCGCCGATGCACTGCTGTCCGACAACTTCCGCCCCAGCGACATGGCGTGGATGGACATGAAGTCCAATCCGGTCGATGTCGTGATCGGCCCCATCGAGACGTACGAGGACCAGCTGTTCGGCTACAAGGCCGCCTACGAAGGCCTGGTGCTGGTCAAGGACGTGGAGTGGAGCGAGAAGCTCGCCCGCTTCGCCAAGCTGCTGCCCGTACTGCAGAAGGGCCTGCCGGTGGACGCGAAGTACAAGGCCGAGACGCCCGGGTCCAATGCCGATCTCAACGCCTACCAGGTCGTCTACTACGGCGGCAACGCCAACGTCGGCGCCAAGACCATCGCCATCAACCTGCCCAATGACGAGGAGGTGCAGCTGAAGAAGGGCACGCGGCGCCTGCAGCTGGAGAACGTCATGCAGGCCAAGTTCGATGCCATCCTGAGGCCGATCGCGCAGCAGCTGATCGCGCAGGACCAGCTCAAGCACGTCACCTTCGACGCCTTCTTCGAGGACGTGATGTTCCATGAAGTCGCGCACGGCCTTGGCATCAAGCACACCCTCGATAGCAACGGGCTCGCCGGCAAGGGCACCGTGGACGAGGCGTTGAAGGAATACGCCTCCAGCTTCGAGGAGGGCAAGGCCGACATCCTCGGCCTGTACATGATCGATGCGCTGAGCCAGAAGGGCGAACTCGACAAAGCCAAGCTGATGGACGGCTACGTCACCTTCCTCGCCGGCATCCTGCGTTCGGTGCGCTTCGGCGCCAGCGACGCGCATGGCAAGGCCAACATGGTCCGCTTCAATTTCTTCGCCGAGCAGGGCGCTTTCAGCCGCGATGCCGACGGTCGCTACCGCGTCGACTTCGAGAAGATGCGCTCGGCCATGAATGCGCTCAGCGCCAAGCTGCTGACCATCCAGGGCGACGGCGATTACGCCGGCGCAAAGCGCATGACCGAGACCATGGGCGTCATCAAGCCCGAACTGGCAGCCGACCTGTCCCGCCTGAAGGACGCGAAGATCCCGATCGACATCCGCTTCGACCAGGGCCTGGAGGTGCTGGGCCTGTCGCAGTACGCCACGCCAAAAACGCCGTAAGGGTGCTCGATGTCGGGCTATTGCGACTTCGCACCGGGGCATCCGCTGCACGGCCCCTACCACGATCAGGAATACGGCTTCCCGCAGCGCGGCGACGCCGTGCTGTTCGAGCGCCTGGTGCTGGAGATCAACCAGGCCGGCCTGAGTTGGGAAACGATGCTGAAGAAGCGCGACGGGTTCCGTCGCGCCTACGATGGCTTCGACATCGACAAGGTCGCCCGCTATGGCCCGCGCGATCGCGAACGCCTGCTTGCCGATCCGGGGATCATCCGCAACCGGCTCAAGGTCGATGCCGCCATCCACAACGCGCAGGTGATCCAGGGGCTTCGCGATGAGCACGGAAGCTTCGCGCAATGGCTCGACGCGCAGCACCGGGTCGAGGGCAATGCACGCGACAAGGCGGCATGGGTGAAGCTATTCAAGAAGACCTTCCGGTTCACCGGTGGCGAGATCACCGGCGAGTTCCTGATGAGCCTGGGCTACCTGCCCGGCGCCCATCGCGAGAGTTGCCCGGCATACGCGCGCATCAGGAAACTCCAACCTCCGTGGATGACGTCGCCCCGCTGAACCACGCCGTGGCTCGGCTCTCATCGCATGACTGCGAAACAGAAAAGCCCGGCCGCCAATAGGGAGGAATTCGGAGAGGGTAGCGGCCGGGCTGGAAATGGCGGGCATGCAACGACATCCGTCGAACTACCTGCGCCCCCTCGCGCACGCATTCGTTCGTCACAGGATTGTCCCCACGCACAGCATGCAACGGGCACCTGTTAAGTCCGCGTCACGACCGCCATTGCCGATGCACCAAAAGAACAAGCCGGGCATGGCCCGGCTTGTCGTCGTACCGAACGGCGATGACAGCGGTCAGCGCGCTTCGGCCACCTCGACGCCATCGAGGCCCTGCGCCAGGGTCCTGGCATCGCCGCCCTGGGCCAGCTTGATGCGCAGGCGCACCTCGTTCTGCGAGTCGGCGTAGCGCAGCGCGTCCTCGTAGCTGATCTCGCCGGCCTGGTACAGCTCGAACAGACTCTGATCGAAGGTCTTCATGCCCAGCTGCACGGAGTCCTTCATCAGCTCCTTGAGCTTGTGGACTTCGCCGTCGCGGATGTAGTCCTGCGCCAGCGGGGTGCCCAGCAGGATTTCCATGGCGACGCGACGACCCTTGCCGTCCGGCGTCGGGATCAGCTGCTGCGCGACCACGCCCTTGAGGTTGAGCGAGAGGTCCATCAGCAACTGATGGCGGCGGTCTTCCGGGAAGAAGTTGATGATGCGGTCCATCGCCTGGTTGGCGTTGTTGGCGTGCAGCGTGCACAGCACCAGGTGGCCGGTTTCGGCGAAGGCGATGGCGTGGTCCATGCCCTCGCGGGTGCGCACCTCGCCGATCATGATCACGTCCGGCGCCTGGCGCAGGGTGTTCTTCAGCGCCGCGTCCCAGCTGTCGGTGTCGATGCCGACCTCGCGCTGGGTCACGATGCAGCCCTCGTGCTTGTGCACGAACTCGATCGGGTCCTCGATCGTGATGATGTGGCCGGTCGAGTTCATGTTGCGGTAGCCGATCATCGCCGCCAGCGACGTCGACTTACCGGTGCCGGTCGCGCCGACGAAGAGGATGATGCCGCGCTTGGTCATCGCCAGCGTCTTGATGACCGGAGGCAGATTCAGCTCCTCGACGGTCGGGATCTTGGTCTCGATGCGTCGCAGCACCATGCCGACCTGGTTGCGCTGGTAGAAGCAGCTGACGCGGAAGCGACCGACGCCCGATACGCCGATGGCGAAGTTGCACTCGTGGGTCTTCTCGAACTCCTCGCGCTGCTGCGGCGTCATCACGTTGAGGACGAGGTCGCGGCTCTGCTGCGGGGTCAGCGGGTTCTGCGTGATCGGCGAGATCTTGCCGTGGACCTTCATCGACGGCGGCATGCCCGCAGTGATGAAAAGGTCCGACGCCTTCTGGTGCGCCATCAGCTTGAGGAAGGAGGTGAAATCGATGGTGGTTCCGGTCGTGCTCATGCGATGCCTCCGTGAGGCCTTGTTGCGTTCCTCGCGCTGCGGCGCGTCCACGCCGCAGCACGGTTGGACGGGTGGATCATTCGAACAGGCGCTTGTCCTTGGCGTACTCGCGTGCGTTCGGACGTGTGATCAGGCCGCGCTTGACCAGGTCCTGCAGGTGCTGGTCGAGCGTCATCATTCCGTGGTTCTGGCCGGTCTGGATCGCCGAGTACATCTGCGCGACCTTGTCCTCGCGGATCAGGTTGCGGATCGCCGGGATGCCGACCATGATTTCCCACGCAGCGGTACGACCACCGCCGACCTTCTTCAGCAGCGCCTGCGAGATCACCGCACGCAGCGACTCGGACAGCATCGAGCGCACCATCGGCTTCTCGCCGGCGGGGAACACGTCGATGATGCGGTCCACGGTCTTTGCGGCCGAACTGGTGTGCAGCGTGCCGAACACCAGGTGTCCCGTTTCCGCGGCGGTCAGCGCCAGGCGGATGGTTTCCAGGTCGCGCAACTCGCCGACCAGGATGTAGTCCGGGTCCTCACGCAGCGCCGAGCGCAGCGCTTCGTTGAAGCCGTGGGTGTCGCGGTGCACTTCGCGCTGGTTGATCAGGCACTTCTGCGAGGTGTGGACGAATTCGATCGGGTCCTCGATGGTGAGGAGGTGGCCGTATTCGTTCTTGTTGACGTGGTCGACCATCGCCGCCAGCGTCGTCGACTTGCCCGAACCGGTCGGGCCGGTGACCAGGATCAGGCCCTGCGGCTGGTCGATCAGTTCCTTGAAGATGCGCGGGCAGCCCAGGTCCTCGAGCGTCAGCACTTCCGACGGAACGGTACGGAACACCGCACCCGCGCCGCGGTTCTGGTTGAAGGCGTTGACGCGGAAGCGCGCCAGGCCCGGGATCTCGAACGAGAAGTCGACCTCGAGGAACTCTTCGTAATCGCGGCGCTGCTTGTCCGACATGATGTCGTAGACCAGCGCGTGCACCTGCTTGTGGTCGAGCGCCGGGATGTTGATGCGCCGTACGTCGCCGTCCACGCGAATCATCGGCGGAAGTCCTGCCGACAAGTGCAGGTCGGATGCTTTGTTCTTAACCGAGAACGCCAACAGCTCGGCGATATCCATGCGTGCTCCCCCCGCACTGCGGAAACTACTAAATCCGGAATGACCCGATACGTGTCTGCGCCCGCGAAAACTGGCGCGAAACCACCCCTGAGGGCAGTATAGCCCCGGATCCGTACCGCCGTTCCAGCCCCCATACCAGGATTTGTCGACGTGCTCACGCACGCCTTGCATGACGTCTTGCAACGACTCGATAACGCAGCGAGGGCCGTACAGCGGCCAGTGCCTCGCCTGCTGGCCGTGTCCAAGACCCAGGATGCGACCGCCGTCGCGGAACTGGCTGCCGCCGGCCAGCGCGCGTTCGGCGAGAACTACGTGCAGGAGGCCGCGGTCAAGCAGGGCCAGCTGAATGCGCTCTCGCTGGAATGGCACCTGATCGGCCACCTGCAGTCGAACAAGGCGAAGGAAGCGGCGACGCTGTTCGACTGGGTACAGACCGTGGACCGGATCAAACTGGTCCCCGCCCTCGCCCGCTACCGGCCTGCCGACCGGGCGCCGCTGAATGTGCTGGTCCAGGTCAACATCGACGACGAGACCAGCAAACACGGCTGTGGGCCGGATGAGCTCGAGGCGCTGGCCGCCGCCATCGCCGCCGAGCCGCGACTGCGGATGCGCGGCCTGATGGTGATCCCGACCCCGCATCCCGACATCGAACTGCGGCGCGTTGCGTTTGCCCGCACGCGCGAATTGTTCGACGCCCTGCGCCATGACCATCCGCACATCGACACCCTGTCGATGGGCATGAGCGAGGACTGCGCCATCGCCATCGCCGAAGGCGCGACCATGGTCCGGGTCGGCACGGCCCTGTTCGGCGCGCGCGCCCCCAAGACTCCAGACCCTACAGGCCACTCTCCCGCATGACCCTTTCCATCGCATTCGTTGGCGGCGGCAACATGGCCCGCAGCCTGATCGGCGGCCTCGCCTCGCGCGGCCACAATCCTTCGGCCCTGCATGTCGCCGAACCCGTCGACGCATTGCGCGATGGGCTGCAGCGCGACTTCGGCGTGGCCGTCTACGACTCCGCCTCGGGCGCGGCCGACGGAGCCAGCGTCTGGCTGCTGGCGGTCAAGCCGCAGGTGATGCGGGCCGTGTGCGATGAACTCGCGCCCCTGGCGCAATTGCAGCATCCGCTGGTGATCTCGGTCGCCGCCGGCATCGGCACACAGCAACTGGACCAATGGCTGGGCGGCGGCCAGTCGGTGGTACGGGCGATGCCGAACACTCCGGCCCTGCTGGGGGTCGGCATCACCGGCCTGTTTGCCAACGCCGCCACCGACACGGCCGGGCGCGAGCGCGCCGCTGCGCTGATGCACGCGGTCGGGTCGACCGTGTGGATCGACGACGAGAGCCGGATGGACGCGGTGACCGCCGTGTCCGGCAGCGGGCCGGCGTATGTTTTCCTGCTGGCCGAGGCGATGACGGCGGCCGGCATACGCCAGGGCCTGGCACCGGACGCCGCGCAGGCCCTGGTCCGGCAGACCTTGCTCGGCGCGGCGACGATGCTGTCCCGGTTGGACGAGCCGGCCGAGGTGCTGCGCGCCCGCGTGACCTCGCCCGGCGGCACCACGCAGGCCGCGATCGAAACCTTCGAGGCCGGCGGCTTCCGGGCATTGGTCGACGATGCCATCGCCGCGGCGACCGAACGCGGCCGCCAGCTTTCGGCCGCGCACGACTGACAGCGCCCAACCAGGAGATCGTCATGACCCGCAGGATTGCCCTCGCCGCCGTTGCCGCCGTCGCTCTGGCCCTCAGTGCGTGTTCGCGGGAAGCGCCCGCACCGACCTCGGCCAACACGCCCGCGCCTGCCGCCACGAGCGGATCCCAGGAAGCCGTCAGCCAGGCAGGCGATGCCACCATCCGCGCCAGCGCGGTACAGACCTCGACACTGCCGCCCCAGGTCGCCGCCGAGTACGGCATCGTCCGCGACGATCGCAGCGTGTTGCTGCTGGTCGCGATACGTCGCGGACCGTCGGGCCAGGAAACGGCCGTGCCGGCGCGGATCACCGCCACGGTGACCGACCTGCGCGGCCGCCGCCAGCCGGTCGCGATGCGCGAAATGCGGACCAAGGGTCCCGGCACCGAAGTGCTGCTCGACTACATCGGCACGGTGGAGTTGTCGCCGCCGGATACGCTGCGCTTCGATCTGACGGTGGCTCTGGATGGCGGAGCGACTTCGACATTGCAGTTCGCGCGCGATTTCTTTCCGCGCTGAACGTTTCTTCGACCAGCCGCCCGTCGCCCTCACCCCAACCCTCTCCCGCTCGCGGGGAGAGGGGGCCGGTCCAGGGGGCTGCCTGAGATCTAGCCCTGCCGCCGACCCCAGGCGCGGATCAGCGCCGCGATCTCCCGCACGCCCTCGCTCAACGCCGCCGGACCCGGTTGCAGAATGATGGGCGACTTGATCTCGTGCAGTTCGCCGTCGCGGACCGCGGGAATCGCGTCCCAGCCGGGGCGTGCCGCCACTTTTTCCGGGCGGAATTTCTTGCCGCACCACGAGCCCAGGATGATGTCGGGCGCGCGCCGAACCACGTCGGTTGGATCCTCGAGGATGCGCTGGCGCGCCAGCGGTTCGGCGGCACGCTCCGGGAATATGTCGTCGCCGCCGGCGATCCGGACCAGTTCGGCCACCCATCGGATGCCGGTGATCGCCGGCTCGTCCCACTCTTCGAAGTAGACCTTTGGGCGACGCGGCAGGTCCGCGGCCTCGCGTTCGATCTCTTCCAGCCCGCGTTGCAGTGCCTCGGCGTAGGCATCGGCCTTGGCGGAGGCACCCACCATGGCGCCGAGTCGGCGGATGTAATCGAGGATGCCCTCGACGCTGCGATGGTTGCTGATCCACACCTCGATGCCGTGTCGGATCAGCTCGCCGGCGATATCGGCCTGGATGTCGGAAAACCCGATGACGAAATCCGGCTGCAGCTTCAGGATCTCGCCGATCTTGGCGCTGGTGAAGGCGCTGACCTTGGGTTTCTCCTTGCGCGCGATCGCCGGGCGCACCGTGAAACCGCTGATGCCGACGATCCGGTCCTGCTCACCCAATGCATACAGCGTCTCGGTCGGCTCCTCGGTGAGGCATACGATGCGGCGGGGGCCGATCATGGATACAGCATCCTCTTGTGCCAGTCGCCCGCCGCATCCATTTCGTAGCACTGGCGTTCGTGCAGCCGGAAGTCGGCGCCGTACCAGAACTCGACCATCTGTGGCCGCACCCGCAACCCGGTCCAGCGCTCGGGACGCGGCACATCGCGGCCTGCGAACTCGTGCTCGGCCTGGTCCAGGCGCCGCTCGAAGGCATCGCGCGAGTCCAGGGTTTCCGACTGTTTCGAGGCCCAGGCGCCGAGCTGGCTGCCGCGCGGACGAGTGGCGAAGTAGGCATCGGCCTCGGCGTCGCCGACGATCTCGACTGGCCCTTCGATCCGCACCTGCACGCCGCTGCGCACGCGTGGCCAGTAGAACAGCAGTGCCGCGTGCGGGTTGGCCTGCAGTTCGCGGCCTTTGCGCCCGTCGAGGTGGGTGTAGAACACGAAGCCACGCTGGTCGAACGCCTTGAGCAGCACGGTGCGCGCCGACGGCCGCGCGTCGAGCGAGGCGGTGGCGACCGTCATCGCGGTCGGATCGGGCTCGCCGGCGGCCCGCGCGTCTTCAAACAACTGCGCGAACGTCTCGAGGGCTTCTTTGAGCAAGGCGGATTTGAGCAGGGCGGAAGTCGTCATTGCGATATTGTGGGCCGATGTCGCCACGACTGCATCCTTCGACCTCGACCGGTTTCGATGACGCTATCGTCGGCCAGGTCCTCGACGATGCGCTGGCTCACGGCGCGCACATCTTCGCCATCGCCGGCCTGCAGGGATCGGGCAAGTCCACCCTCGCCACGCAGGTGTCGCGCCTGGGGCTGACACGCGGACTGCGCGTCGCCACCTTGTCCATCGACGATGTTTACTTCGGCCGTCGCGAACGCCTGCGCCTGGCCCGCGAAGTGCACCCGCTGCTGGCGACGCGCGGCCCGCCCGGCACGCATGAAGTGGCGATCGCCTGCGATGTACTGGACCGCCTGCGCGCCGGCCTGCCGGCGCGCCTGCCGCGCTTCGACAAACTGGCCGACACCCGCCTGCCGCCATCGCGCTGGCCCGCTGCGGTCGGCGTCGACCTCGTGTTGTTCGAAGGCTGGTTCCTGAAGACGCCGCCTCAGACGGCCGAGGAGTTGTTGGAACCGGTCAATGCGGTGGAACGCGACGAGGACCGCGACGGCGTCTGGCGACGCCATTGCAACGACGCGCTCGCTCGCGACTATCCCGCGCTCTGGGCGCGGCTGGATCGGCTGCTGTTCCTGCAACCTCCCGGCTTCGCCACCGTGCCGGAGTGGCGCTGGCAGCAGGAGAAGGCGCTGCAGGCACAAGCCGGCGCGCGCGCGCCAAACGGCATGACGCGCGAGCAACTGGAGCGGTTCGTGCAGTTGTTCGAGCGCGTCAGCCGGCAGGCACTGCGCTGCCTTCCGGGACTGGCTGACATCACCCTGCGCCTGGACGAACGACGCCGGCTTCAGCCCTGAGACACGGGCCGGTCACTCGATGACGAAGGTAACCTTGAGGTCGACCCGCCATTCGGTGACTTTGCCCTTTTCGTCGGTCACGACCTTGATGTCCTTGACCCAGGCGCCCTGGATGCCTTTTACCGTTTCGGCGCATTTCTTCAGACCGGCCTTGACCGCATCCTCAAGGCTTGTCTTCGATGAGGCCTTGAGCTCGATGACCTTGGCTACCGACATGACGATTCTCCGTGGCCGGCAGTGGATTTCCGGCGCACCGGGACCGTACGCCGCGTGGCGTTAATGCCACGCATGGACGGCGCACAGGCGGGCGGCTGGCTACAATCGCGTCATGAGCCCTGCTTCGCGCCCGCCCGCAGCCGCATCCAACCTGGTCCTGGTCGGCCCGATGGGTGCAGGCAAGTCGAGCATCGGCCGCAGCCTGGCCGACCGCTTCGGACTGCGTCTGGCCGACGTCGACCATGAGATCGAATCGCGCGCAGGCATCAGCGTCAACCGCATCTTCGAAAGCGAGGGCGAGGCCGGCTTCCGCGAGCGCGAGCACACAACACTGGCCGAACTGTTGAATGGCGACGGTTTGGTGCTGGCCACCGGCGGTGGCGCCGTGCTCGACGCGAGCAACCGCGCGTTGCTGCGCCAGCGCGGTTTCGTCGTGCACCTGCACGCCAGCGTCGAGCAGCAACTGCAACGCCTGGCCCATGATCGCACCCGGCCGCTGCTGGCCCGCGGCGACCGCGAGCAGGTCCTGCACGACTTGGCCCGTGTACGCGAGCCGTTGTATTCGCAGGTTGCACACCTGCGTTTCGATACCAATGGCTATTCCGAAGCCGAGGCCGCCGAAAGGCTGGCGCAGCTGCTGGAAATCCACTGGCCCATCGCCGCCGCACGCAACCAAAGGAGGGTTCCGTCATGAGCGC